>JAITWU010000106.1 GCA_031285115.1 Azonexus sp.
CGCCGCTAACCCTTTCGCTGACGCCCGCCGTTGCCGAAAGCGTCGAGCCGCTGCGCCTCATTTTTGGCCGCGAGCCAGTGGACAAGCCTTTTGTTCTGACGCTCGCGGCGGGCGCGGCAAGCGCCAGCGTCGCCGCTGATGGCGTCGGGCATTTCACGGTTGACGCGGTTCAATAAGATGCGCCGCCCGCCCTTTCCCCTGCCCTTTTTCTCATCCTCACGCGGTTTTACCCTGCTCGAAGTGCTGGTCGCGCTGGTCATCGTCGGCACGGCGCTGGCGGCGAGTTTGCGGGCGGTCGGCAGTCTGACGCAAAACCAGAGCGATTTACGCGCTTCGATGATGGCGGCCTGGTCGGCGGAAAATCGTCTGGCCCAGATTCGTCTGGCGCGGGAGTTCCCGGCTTTGGGCGAGCGTCAGGCCAACTGTCCGCAGGCGGAATTGCAACTGGTTTGCGCCGAAGAAGTGCTGGCGACGCCGAATCCCTTTTTCCGCCGCGTCGAGGTAAGCGTGTTCGCCGTGGAAAATCCGGAGCGCCGTCTGGTCAAATTGACGCAGATCGTGGCCGAGCGATGAGTTTCGGGTTAAGCACGAATTACAGGATTCAGCCATCTGGATTGAACCCTGCCAAGGGTTTCACCCTCGTCGAACTCCTCGTCGCCATCAGTGTGCTGGCGATTGTCGCCGTGCTCGGCTGGCGCGGGCTGGATACGATTATTCGGGCGCGGAGCGCGATTACGGCGGAGCTGGAGGAAACGCGCGGCTTGCAACTGGCGTTTGCGCAAATGCAGCATGACGCCGGGCAGCTTGCCACGCCCGCCGTTCTTGGCCAGCGCCCGGCGCTGGCGGCGGCGGCCAATCGCCTCATGCTGGTGCGCTTCGTCTTTGCCGAAAACCAGCCGTCGCGCTTGCAGGTGGTGGCCTGGGCCGTGGCCGACGGCAAACTGACGCGCAGCGAATCTTTGCCGACCCGCGATTTGGCGGCGCTCGATGCGGCGTGGCAGACACAGGCGAGCGGCGCGGTTGCCGCCGTCACCTTGAGCGCCAGCGTCAGCGCCATGCAGGTTCGCGTCTGGCGGCAGAAAACCGGCTGGGTTCCCGCCGACGGCGCTGCGGCGACGGTGGATGGTCTGGAAATCGCCCTCCAGTTACGCGAACAGTCCGGCACTCTGGTCAAGGTCTTTTTGCCGGGGGCGGCGTGAAACAGCGGGGCTATCGGCGTTTGCCAGGCCGTCAGCGCGGCGTTGCGGTGGTCACGGCTTTGCTGTTGACGACGCTCGCCGTCACCATCGTCGCCAGCCTGTTCTGGCAGCAGCAGGTCGAAGTGCGCTCGATCGAGAACCAGCGTCTGCAATTACAAACGCAATGGATTCTGCGCGGGGCGCTGGACTGGACGCGGATAATTTTGGGCGAGGACGGGCGCATCAGCGCAGCAGTCGATCATCTGGGCGAGCCGTGGGCCGTGCCGCTGGCCGAAATCCGGCTCGACGCCTATGTCGACAACCCGCGCGCCGCTGATGCCGCAGCGGACGCCAGGCTTTCCGGCCAGATCAGCGACGCCGAAGGACGTTACAACCTCGCCAACCTCGCGCCAAACGGCAAAGTCGACGCCGACGAAGTGGCGGTTTTCGCCCGGCTGCTGACCTACCGGCGACAAAACCCGGCGCTGGCTTTAGCGACGGCGCGGTTGATGGCGGCGGCGCCAGAGTCCGTCGGGCAAACCGTGGGCATCGCCTGCGTCGACGACCTCCTTGCCGTGCCGGGTTTTACGCCGCAAATTCTGGCGGCGCTGCGCGATGTCGTGATTGTTTTGCCGACCGTCACGCCGATCAACGCCAATACCGCGACGGCTGAAGTGCTGGCGGCCCGCATCGAAACACTGTCGCTCGATGACGCCAGGGCGCTGGTGATGCGCCGTCAGCGCGTCTGGTTCAGGAATATCGGCGACCTCAAAACCGCCCTCGATGGCCGCGATTTAGGTCAAAGCGAGAAGAAGCTCGCCGTCAATTCGAGCTATTTTCTCGTCAGCGGCCAGGTCCGGCTCGACCGCGCCAGCCGGATGATCGAGGCGCTCATCGAGCGGACCGAGGCGACGAATCCGCATGTGCTCTGGATCAGGGAAAACGGATAATCGTGAAAACACTCTACATTCGCCTGCCTGCCCGCTCCGCCGCTGAACATCCGCTGCCCTGCGGTTATGCGCTGGCCGCCGCCGATGGCGCGATCGAGCGCGAGGGGACGGCGGCATTGGCGGAACTCGCCGGGCCGATCCGGGAAGCGTGGCGCGTCGTCCTGCTGCTGGCGGGCAGCGATGTGACCTTGCTGCGGCTCAAAGCGCCGCCGCTTGCCGCCGCCCGCCTGAAAATGGCGCTGCCCGCGCTGGTTGAAGACCGCTTGTTGAGCAACCCGGAAGACAACGTGATCGCCGCTGCGCCCGCTGCCGACGGCCTGCTCGTGGCTGGCGCTGCGCGGCGCGACTGGCTGGAAGGTTTGCGCCAAACTTTGACTGCCCTCGGCGCGCGCCGGATTGCCGCGTTGCCGTCGGCCTTGTGTTTACCGGCGGCCAGCGCTGCCGCGCTGGAAACGGCGGGTGCGGTTGATGTCGCCCTGCGGCTGACGGCGGAAGAAGGTTGCGGTTTGTCGCTGGCGGTTGAGTCGGCAAAATCGGCGGAAACGGCAAAATCGGCGGCTTTCGCGGTCATGCAGACACTCGCCGCCATCGCGCCGCCGGGGACGCTCACGCTCTATGCGCCAGCGGCGCGGCTGGCGGATTATCAAAAGAGCCTGTCCCCGGCGCTGGCTGAACGCATCCATCTCCAGCAGGACAACTGGCCGCTGTGGGTCAAAGGGGCCAATGAGGTGGCGCTTAACCTCATGGGCGGACTGGAAGCGGCCAGCGGCGCCGGTTTCGCCTGGCGGCGCTGGCGCTGGCCGCTAAGTCTTGGCGCGGCGCTGCTGGCGGTCAATATCGCCGCGCTCAACCTTGACTGGCTGGGCGCAAAACGCGAGGCGGCGGCCTTGAACGCGGGCATGGTTCAAACTTACAAGGCGGCTTTCCCGCAAGAAACGGTCATCCTCGACCCGCTGGCGCAGATGCGGCAAAAAATTGCGGCGGCGCAAAACGCTTCGGGGCAACTCGCCGCCGATGATTTTCTCGCGCTGGCGGCAGCCTTCAGCGAAGCCTGGGCGGCAGCGGGGCAGACAGCGGGCGCGATTGCCGCGCTCGAATACCGGGAGCGTGTTTTGACGGTCAAACTGAAGCCAGCCAGCCAGTTTGCCGCAGCGCCGCTCAAAGACGCGCTGGCGGCGCGGCATCTGACGCTCTCGCAATCGAGCGCGGAGGTTTGGCAGATCAGGAGGGGGCAATGAAAGCGAGGCTGTTTTCGATAGAGGCGGCGGCCAGCCACCTGCGCTTACCCAGTCAGGTTTCGCCGGTCAGGATTCAGGCGCAAAGCCCCTCCCCTCCTGTGGCCTACCGTATGCACACATCTGTAGAAGCCCTGAAATCGCGCACCAATCCGGAGCGTCAAGATCCTCCCCGTTGCGCTACGCGCAATGGGGAGGGGGACCGCTCGCG
>JAITWU010000111.1 GCA_031285115.1 Azonexus sp.
GGCGTGCGGCGCAGTCGGCGCATCAGTTCGCGGCAGGTATCAGGAATCGGGAATCAGGTATCAGAAAGGTCATCAGATGGCAAAAATCAATCAATGCATGGATCATGGGGCAGTCCGTCATGCGCGCCTTCGGCGCGGAAACCCCACTGATCCCCGATCCCCGATCCCTGATAACTGACATGGGCCGCGAATCTTCTGTCGGCAATCTGCCGGAAGCTGTCCGCGTCGAGCTGCGCCAGCGCCTGATTGATAACGGTTTTACCGACTATCAGGGGCTGGCCGATTGGCTGGCCGAGCGAGGTTTCGAGATCAGCAAATCCTCCGTGCATCGCTTCGGCTCCAAAATCGAGCGGCGGCTGGCGGCGATCAAGGCCAGCACGGAGGCAGCCCGGCTGGTGACCGAGGCGGCGGGCGACGATCAGGACGCCCGCTCGGAAGCCGTAATTGCGCTGGTGCAGACGGAGATGTTCGATTCCATCGTCGCCATTCAGGAGGCGGATGAATTGGATGATCCCGCCGAGCGCCTCGCCTTGATGAGTTCCGCCGCCAAGAACATCGCCACGCTGGCGCGGGCTTCCATCGCGCAGAAGAAATTCCGCCTTGATTTGCAGGCCAGGATCAAGGCGCGGCTCGATGATCTGGAGACAGAGGCGCGGTCGGGCAAATCCGGCCTCGACCTCTTAACCTTGCAACGCATTTCCGGTGAGGTTTATGGGCTGCTATGAAACCCGCGCTGCCGCTCTTTCCCTATCAACAACGCTGGCTCGCGGATACGGCCCGCTTCAAGATCGGCATGTTTGCCCGGCAGACGGGCAAGACGTTTACGACGACGCTGGAGATCGTGCTTGATTGCCTCAAGGCCGAGGCCGAGGGCAAGCGCGCCCGCTGGGTGATTCTCTCACGCGGCGAGCGCCAGGCGCGGGAGGCGATGGAGGAAGGCGTCAAGCGCCATCTGGCGGCGCTGCGGATTGCGGTGGAGGCGCTGGAAATCCCGTGGGATGCCCAGACCAAGGCGCTGGAAGTCACGCTGCCGGGCGGCTCGCGCATTACGGCGCTACCGGCCAACCCGGATACGGCGCGGGGGTTTTCGGCCAATGTGTTTTTGGATGAGTTCGCCTTCCATGCCGACAGCCGCAAGATATGGACGGCGTTGTTTCCTGTGATCTCGGCTGGCTGGAAGTTGCGCGTCGTCAGCACGCCGAACGGCAAGGGCAATAAGTTTTACGAACTCCTGACGCAGTCGGGGATCAGGGATCGGGTATCAGGAATCAGTCAAGTTTCCGCGGGCGCTGCCCGCGCAAGAACATCCGATACCCGATCCCCGATGCCTGATCCCTGGCAACGCCATACCGTCGACATCTATCAAGCCGTCGCCGACGGCTTGCCGCGCAACATTGAGGAACTGAAGGCAGGCATCAACGACGCCGACGCCTGGGCGCAGGAGTACGAACTGAAATGGCTGGATGAGGCCAGCGCCTGGCTGTCGTTCGATTTGATCGACGGCGTCGAGCATGACGCCGCCGGGCTGCCGATGCACTCTGCCAACGGCCCCTGCTTCGTCGGCGTCGATATTGCCGCGCGTAACGACCTGTTCGTCATCTGGGTGCTGGAGCAGGTCGGCGATGTGCTGTGGACGCGCGAGATCATTACCCGCCGTCGCGTGAGCTTTGCCGAGCAGGACGCCTTGCTTGATGATGTCTTTAACCGCTACCGCGTGCTGCGCGTCTGCATGGATCAAACCGGCATGGGCGAAAAGCCGGTGGAAGACGCCAAACGCCGCCACGGCACAAGCCGGGTCGAGGGGGTGCTGTTTACCGGCCCGAACAAGCTGACGCTCGCCACGCTCGGGCGCGAAGCCTTCGAGGATCGAACTATCCGCATTCCGCTGGGTGATGCGGCGCTCAGAAGCGATTTGCACAAGCTGCAAAAAGTGACCAGCCCGACCGGCGCGCCGCGCTTTGTTGCCGAGGCCGACGCCAATGGCCACGCCGACCGCGCCTGGGCCTGTTTTCTTGCCCTCAACGCGGCGGGCAACGACAAACGCCACGCCTGTACTGGCTTCCAATCCCTGCCGCGCCATCCGGTGACGGATGGTTTCAACGATTTCGGCGACATCAGCCGCCGGATGTTCTGAGGTCAAAAAATGAAACTCGTCGACCAATACGGCAACCCTTTCGACTCGGCCATTCTCAAGGAACCGCAAACCGCCCGCATCGCCCTGCTCGATCATGCCGTGGTCGATTCGCAGCTCGACGGTTTGACGCCCGCCCGCGCTGGCCGCATTTTGCGCGAGGCCGATAACGGCGACCTCACCGCCCAGCATCAACTGTTCGACGATATGCTCGACCGCGACGCCCACCTGCGCTGCGAGTTCGACAAACGCCAGAGTGCTCCGCTCACGCTCGACTGGCACATCGAAGCGCCAGTCGACGCGAGCCGCGCCGAGAAGAAGGCGGCAGCGTTTGCCGAGGCCATGTTAAGGGACACCGTCGATGATCTCGAAGACGTGATTCTTTCTCTCATGGAAGCCGTCGGCCACGGCTTTGCCACCGTTGAACTGGAATGGCAACGCTGGGGCGGTGAGTGGCTGCCGACCTTCCACCCGCGCCCGCAGACGTGGTTTCAAACTGATTTGAACCGCCGCGAACTGCGCCTGATCGACGGCAGCGGCCAGGGCGCTGCGCTGATTCCCTTCGGCTGGATCATGCACCAGCACAAGAAGGTCAAAACCGGCTATCTCGGGCGCATGGGGCTGTTACGCACACTGATCTGGCCGTTTTTGTATAAAGCCTACGCCATTGGCGACTTTGCCGAGTTTCTCGAAACCTATGGACTACCGATCATCGTCGGCAAATACATGCAGGGCGCGACGAATGATGAAAAATCGAGCCTCTTGCGCTCGGTCGCCGCCCTCGGCCACGACGCGCGGGCCATCATGCCGGAGAATATGGCGATTGAAATCGAGAAGGTTTCCGGCAGTGGCGATGGCAATCAGCATCTGGCGATGGTCAGTTGGGCCGATGGCGCGCAGAGTAAGGCGCTTTTGGGCCAGGTGCTCTCGGCGGAGGCCAAGGCTACCGGCATGGGTTCCGGCGTCGCCGATCTCCACGCCGAAGTCCGCCGCGATATTCTGGCGGCGGATGCCCGACAAATCGCCGGGACGCTTACCCGTGATCTGATCTATCCGCTCTTGGTCTTGAACGGCGCGGCTATCGACAGCTACCGCCGCTGCCCGCGCTGGGTGTTTGATTTGGGCAAGGCCGAAGACATGAAAGCCTTCGCCGACGCTTTGCCTGTGCTGGCCGCTGGCGGAGCGCAGATTCCGGTGAGCTGGGTGCATGAGAAACTGCGGATTCCGCAGGCCGCCGATGGCGAAGCGGTGTTCGGTTCTTCTCCCCTCTCCCTTGATGGGAGAGGGGCCGGGGGGCGACTGGCGGGGTTTCGCAAAGCACTGCTTTGCGCCGCCAGCGCGGGTTTGCCATGCAGGGCAAACCCCGGGGAGGGTGCAGCGGCAGCAAGCGCACTCAACCGCACCCGCCTCGCCACCTTGGCCGCTCTTGCCGCGCCCGCCACCACCGCCGACCAAACCGACCCCGCTGATCAAATCACCGGCCCGCTCGCCGACGCCACCCAGCCTGTCATCAACGACTGGCTCGCTACCATCGAGCGCCTGTTGGCCGACAACCCCGATCTCACCCCGGTCGACATCCAGCAACGCCTGCTCCAAATGTTCGGCGACCTGCCGACCGAACAACTGGTCGAGATCATGGCCCAAGGCTACGCGCTGGCGGCGATGGTGGGCATGGATGATGTCAATGGGGGCCAGTAATGCGACAGGGTACAGGTTTCAGGGGTCAGGTTTCAGTGGGTTTTCTCCCCTCGCCC
>JAITWU010000113.1 GCA_031285115.1 Azonexus sp.
GTGCAGGGCCGTTATGCGCTCGATGCCGGGCTGTTTAGTCCGCGCGCCGATTTTTTGCTCAAGGTGCGCGGGTTGTCGATGATCGACGTCGGCATTTTTGATGGCGATTTGCTCGCCGTGCACAAAACCGCTCAGGCGCGGGACGGGCAGATCGTCGTTGCCCGACTCGATGATGAAGTCACCGTCAAGCGGCTGGAAAGCCGTGGCGGGCAAATCCGCCTCATTGCCGAAAACCCCGATTTCGCGCCCATCGTCGTCAATCCCGGCGCGGTCGAATTTGCCATCGAAGGCATTGCCGTCGGGCTGATTCGCGGCGCGGTCAGTAAATTGTCGTGAGCGCCGCTGCCGCTATTTCCGGCTTTGCTCTTCTTCGGGGTCGTTGAAGGGCAGGTTGGCGGCTTCGTCGAAATCCTTGCGCCGCCTGCCGCTGTAGGCCCAGATGGCGATGGCCAGAAAGCAGATGAGGCCGGCGACAGTGATGAGGGAGCGCATATCGTTGATGTCCATGCGTTTCTTTCTTTCAAACGTGATGACCGGCCGCCGTGCGTCGCGGCGTCGGGAGGGTTGTGTTGATGGGGTACGTATTGTAGGCCATTCAAACCTGCCGTTCAGGGAGAAATCGCGGTCTGCTCGTCGGTCTGTCCGTCGGCTTCTCCGTCGTTTTGCGGCGCTTCATCGCCCGCCTCGCTGAACTGCATGGCGTGCAGGCGGGCGTAGGGGCCGTTTTGTGGCAGGAGTTCGGCGTGGGCGCCGCGCTCGACGATGCGGCCCTGGTCCATGACCAGAATGAGGTCGGCTTTTTCGATGGTCGACAGGCGATGGGCGATGACCAGGGTGGTGCGGTTGGTGGTGGCGCTTTCCAGCGCCGCCTGAATGTGGCGTTCGGATTCGGTATCGAGGGCTGAGGTGGCTTCGTCGAGGATCAGGAGCGGCGCGTTTTTGAGGATGGCGCGGGCAATCGCCAGGCGCTGGCGCTGGCCGCCGGAAAGGAGCACGCCGTTTTCGCCGATCAGGGTGTCGTAGCCTTGCGGCAGGCGTTCGATGAATTCGGCGGCGAAGGCGGCGCGGGCGGCTTCTTCGATCTGCTCGCGCGGCAGGTTGGCGAGGTCGCCATAGGCGATGTTGTTGGCGACGGTGTCGTTGAAGAGCGAAACCTGTTGCGTGACAAGCGCGATGTGGCGGCGCAGGTTGCGCAGGGTGTAATCCTCGACGTCGATGCCGTCGAGCAGAATCTGCCCTTCCTTGTGCTGGTAGAAGCGCGGAATGAGGTTGGCGAGCGTCGATTTGCCGCTGCCGGAGCGGCCAACCAGGGCCACCATTTGTCCCGGTTCGGCGGTGAAATGGATGTCCTGCAACACCGGCTGTTCGGCGCCGGGGTAGGTGAAAGAGAGATGGCGCACTTCCAGGCGACCCGTCACCTGCTGGCGCTCGGCTGTGCCGTGGTTGCTTTCGGGCGGTTCGTCGAGTTGGGCGAAAATGCTTTCAGCGCCAGCCAGGCCCCGCTGGATGGTTTCGTTGATTTCGGAGAGCTGGCGGATTGGCTTGGGCAGCATGGCGGCGGCTGTGATGTAGGCGACCAGATCGCCGATCGAGGCGTCGCCGCGCAAAAACAGCACGAGAAAGAGGATCACCGACATGCTGGAAAAGGTGACCAACTGAAGCGCCGGTGTAAAAGTCGAGGAGGTTTTGGCCATGCGCAACTGCTTGGCGGTATTTTCTTCGCTGGCTTTTTTGAAGCGCGCCGATTCGTAATCTTCGCCGCCAAAGCTGCGGACGACGCGATAGTTGTGAATGGTTTCGGAGGCGACATGGGTGACGTCGCCCATCGCCGCCTGAATCTTTTTCGCCTGTTTGCGAAAACGGCGGCTGGCGTGATTGACCATGAGGGCGATGATGGGCAGCACGCCGACGATGACCAGGGTCAGCCGCCAGTTGGCCCAGAGCAGGTAGCCAAACAGGAAGATGACGGACAGACCTTCGCGGATCAAAACCTTGATGGCGTCGGTGGCGGCCCCGGTGACCATGGTCACGTTGTAGGTGATGCGCGAAATCAGGTGGCCGGAGTTGTTCTGGTCAAAATAGCGGTTAGGCAGACGCAGCAGGCTGTCGAACAGCGCCCGCCGCAAATCGTGGATGAGGCCGAGCGAGACGCGCGAGAGGTAGTAGTTGCCCAAAAAGGAGCCAAGGCCCTGCCAGGCGACGCTCATGATGAGCAGGATCGGCACGCCGTACATCAGATCGACATGGCCGACCAGGGGTAGTTCATAGCGGCTGGCGCCGGGGACGGTCAGGCCATCGACGAAATATTTGAGGATGACGGCCATCATCGGCTGGGTCGAGGCAAAGACGACATAGCCAAGGAGGCTGATGACGAACAGGCCGACAAAAGGACGCAGGTAGCGCAGCAGCCGGAGATAGATTTTCAGCGATGAAAGCGGCGGTGGCGGCGGAGGGGCTGCTGGCGGCATGGCAATCAACGCCGCCGGAAAGTTTTATGGCAATTCTGGCAGGTGTCGTAGACCGCCTCATAGGGTTTGTCGAGTTGCTTGCGATCCCTGGTTTGCGCGGCGGTCAGGAGGGTATCGGTGGCGGCGAGGAAAGCGTTTTTGGCCTCGGTGAATTTTTCCGGCTGCTGCCAGACTTCGGCGGTGGCCTTGGTCGGCGGATAGTTGGTGTCAGCGCCGAAATGCGACCACGGCGCATCGCGCCGGGCAACCAGATCCTTGGCCAGGGCGAGGAATTTATCGGCGTCGTAGTCTTCTTTACGCAGCATCACGCCCATCGGCTCAAAACTGCGGATCATGGCTTTGAACGCCTCTTGCCGGGTTTTGACCGGCTGGCCGGGACGGGTGTCCTCGACCTCGCCGCAGGCGGCGAAAAGAGCGGTGGCAAGGAGCAGGGCGAGAAGCAGGGCAGGGCGCATGGCTGGGGCGGGAAGCAAGGACGGGAGGCGCATTATACGGGACGATACGAGACAACAAGAGCGGCCCGCCGCCGCGTGATCCATTATTACCTCCGGCAACAAAACAAGCATATTGCGCCGCAGCACGGGGTGATAAAATCCCGCCTCTTTTTTTCTTTCAGGCCGTTTTTCATGTCCGCTCGCCCCATCCGCAATATCGCCATCATCGCCCACGTCGATCACGGCAAAACCACGCTGGTCGACCAGTTGCTCCGTCAGTCCGGCACGTTTGCCGCCCACCAGCATGTCGATGAGCGGGTCATGGATTCCGGCGATCTGGAAAGGGAGCGCGGCATCACCATCCTCTCCAAAAATACGGCGATTGATTACCAGGGTGTTCATATCAATATCGTCGATACGCCGGGCCACGCCGATTTCGGCGGCGAAGTCGAGCGCGTGCTCGGCATGGTCGATGGCGTCGTGCTGCTGGTCGATGCCGTCGAGGGGCCGATGCCGCAAACGCGCTTCGTCACCAAAAAGGCGCTGGCCCAGGGCTTGCGCCCGATCGTTCTGGTCAACAAGGTCGACCGCGACGGCGGCGACCCCGACAACGCCGTCAACCTCACCTTCGATCTTTTCGACAAACTGGGCGCGACCGACGAGCAGCTCGATTTCCCGATTGTTTACGCTTCCGGCTTGAACGGCTGGGCGGCAATGTCGCTCGATGCGCCGCGGGTCGATATGAAACCGCTGTTCGACCTGATTCTCTCGCACGTTCCGGCCCCTGACGCCGACGTTGACGCGCCCCTGCAATTCCAGATTTCGGCGCTCGATTATTCTTCTTACGTCGGGCGCATCGGCGTTGGCCGCATCCGGCGCGGCAAGGTCAAAACCGGCCAGAACGTGCTCATCATGTTCGGCACCGAAGAAGAAGCCGCCGAACACGAGCGCACCCCGGTCAAGGCCAAAATCGGCCAGGTCTTCGGTTACAAGGGCCTGAACAAGGTCGAACTCGACGAAGGCTGCGCTGGCGACATCGTCCAGATTACCGGCGTCGAAGACCTCGTGCTCGGCTGCACCGTGACCGACCCGGATCAGCCGGAAACCCTGCCGCTGTTGAAGATCGACGAGCCGACCCTGTCCATGCAGTTCATGGTCAACACCAGTCCCCTGGCGGGCACCGAAGGCAAATTCGTCACCAGCCGCCAGTTGCGCGACCGCCTGCACAAAGAACTGTTGACCAACATGGCGCTGCGCGTCCATGACACGCCCAATGGCGATGTCTTCGACGTTGCCGGGCGCGGCGAACTGCACCTTGGCATCCTGCTCGAAAACATGCGCCGCGAAGGTTACGAACTGGCCGTCGGCCGCCCGCGCGTGGTCAAAAAAATCATCGACGGCGTCGACTGCGAGCCTTATGAAATGCTCACCGTCGATGTCGAAGAAGACCATCAAGGCGGTGTCATGGAAGCCCTTGGCCTGCGTAAAGGCGAAATGCTCGACATGGCGCCCGATGGCCGGGGCCGCGTGCGCATCGAATACCGCATTCCGGCCCGTGGGCTGATCGGCTTTCAGGGCGAATTCATGAACCTGACCCGTGGCACCGGCCTCATCAGTCACGTTTTCGACGAATACGCGCCGACCAAAGAAGGCGGCGTCGCCGAGCGCCGCAATGGCGTGCTGATTTCGCAAGACAACGGCGAAGCCGTGGCCTACGCCCTGTGGAAACTGCAAGACCGTGGCCGCATGTTTGTGAACCCCGGCGAAAAGCTGTACGAAGGCATGATCATCGGCATCCACAGCCGCGACAACGATCTCGTGGTGAACCCGATCAAAGGCAAACAACTGACCAACGTCCGCGCCTCCGGCACCGACGAAGCGGTGCGCCTGGTGCCGCCGATCCAGTTGAGTCTGGAAGGGGCCATCGAATTCATCGCCGATGACGAACTGGTCGAACTGACGCCGAAGTCGATCCGCCTGCGCAAACG
>JAITWU010000144.1 GCA_031285115.1 Azonexus sp.
TCTTTCAGACGCACGGCTTCTTCAACGGATATTTCGTCAAAGGGGTTCATGCTCATTTTGACGTTGGCCAGATCAACGCCAGAACCATCGGCTTTGACCCGGGCTTTGACGTTGTAGTCGATGACCCGCTTGACGGGGACGAGAATTTTCACGGAGTTCTCCTGTTCGATTGATGTGTTCAAGGTAAAAATTTGACGGGCTTTTCTTCAATCCGCTCAAGGGCCATACTGTGTCGTATGGAAAATAAGCCTGTCAAGCCCTCAAGCGATTCTGCAAGCAAAATGACCGCCGCCAACCTCCCGGCGCAACCGTCACGCCCATCGCACCCATCACGCCTCCCGCTCGGCCAGGCTGACTGGATCGCGGCGGCGACCGAGGTGCTGGCCCGCGAAGGCGTCAGCGGCCTGCGTGTCGAAGTCTTGGCTAAACGCTGCGGCGTGACCAAAGGCAGCTTTTACTGGCATTTCAAGGATCGTCAAGCGCTGCTCGCCGCCGTTCTTCAGCACTGGAAACAGGGACGCATCCGCGATATTGAAAAAACCACCTTCTTCAAGCCGGGCGAGGAACTGGAGCGGATCAATCACCTGATTGAGTTGTACGGCGCCAACCCGAACCGCAAGGGCATGGAAATCGAACTGGCGATCCGCGACTGGGCGCGCTACGACGACAAAGCGGCGGCAGTGGTCGAAGCCGTCGACCTCCACCGCCTCGAATGCGCGCGCAAGCTGTTTGTCGCTGCCGGTATGTCGGAAACGGAAGCCAAAAGCCGCAGTTTATTGCTCTATGCCTGCGCCTTCGGCCTGTCGCTGATGCGCTACGCGCCTTTTGACAGCAATCTGCCGCAACTCAAACAACGCCTCTCCGAGCGCATTGTTGCTGTTTAATCGAAGCAGGCGCGCAGCCGCCCGCTGGTTGTCAATTTCTGCTCCCAGTCGAGGAGTTCCCCGGCCAGACGATCGACGACAGTCTTGAGCGCCGCCACGCCGCCACGGGCGTCGGCGGTCGCCGCCGGGCTGCTGATCGACCAGGGCCGTTCGGCCAGCGACCGACGGCCCGCATCGAGCCACAACGCCTTGCCTTGGAGGAGGCCGATACTGTCATTGGGGCTGGCAAAAATCTGGCTGAATTCAGAGAGTTCAATACGCAACACACATTTGCCGCTGACCTGCCCGGCGGCAGTCAGATCCAGTGTCTGCATCAAACGCTGCGCGACCAGTTGGGTCGGCGGCCCGGCCCAGCGCGAACGGGTGTATTCGCGCAACTGCGAGGCGTCGGCGTAACTCAACCGGTAATTGACGCCAAGGCCGTCGAGCCACTGCGGCGCCTTGATTTCTAGAGCGACTTTGGCGGGCCGGGCGCGGACTTCCTTGAGCGGCGGCGGCGTTCCGAAATCGTGCAGCGTCATGCCGGTTTCGCCGCCGCGCTTGCCAGCGAGAAAGCAGCCGCCGAGCAGGGCTGCCGCCAGAACCACCATCGTCATACGCATGTTCACGGTCACGGCTCCTTCCCATCAGTAAAGCCCGGTTCGCCGGGGCCGGGCGGCGCGGCTGGCGCTCCCAGAACGAGGCTGTGCGGCGAATCGCCGAGAATATCGAGAACCCGGTTCAATTGCCGGACGGTGGTCGAAAAATCGCCAGCCGCCTCATTGAGACGCGGTATCAGCGCCGCCGCGCCGCCGCTGGCCGGGTCGCCAATGGCGGCATCGAGTTTGTCAGCGGCCCGCTGCACGGCGCCAGCCGCAGCGCGGACATCGGCCAGCAGCGGGCCAGCCTCGGCGAGCGCGGCGGACAGATTGTTGGCGTTCTTGTCGTCGAGCACTTTGCGCATCTGCAACAGGGTCAGGTTGAGATTTTCCAGCGCCGGTTTCATGCCAGCCGAAACGGCGGCCAGGTTACCCAGCGTCGCCGTCAGGTGGGTGCGGTTTTCGGCATTGAATGCGGCATCGAGGTCGGTCATCAACTGACGCGCCTGATCGAGCGTCGCCTGGCCGCTTTCGCCCAGTTCGTCGAGGAGCGACGGAATCAGCGCAATGTGCGGCGGATTTTTGTTGTCCGGCAGGAGCGGCTGCCCGGTGCTGCCGGATTCCATCAGCGAAAGGTAGGCGAGGCCGGTGACGCCCTGATAGTTGAGCTTGGCGACAGTGCCCTGAGTCAGCCGGATGGCGTGGTCGATGGCGATGGTGATGAGGATATTGTTGGCGTCGCCGCCGTCGATCCGGATACGGCTGACCCGGCCAACGCGAATGCCGCGATAACGCACCTGCGCCTGCTCATTGAGGCCGTTTACGCTCTGGTCGGTGACGACGATGTAAGTGTCGATTTCCTTTTTTTCGCCACCCAACCAGTGGACGGCGAAAAGTGCGGCGGCCAGCAGCAGCAGGGCGAAAATCCCGGCGATGAGGGCGTGTGATTTATTCTCCATGACTTGCCATTAAAGCAGTTTTGGCGGATGGCTGGCAAAAAAACCCTGGATGAAAGGATGTTCAACAGCCATCACCTCGGTTTTCAAACCGCAGGCGACCAAGCCCTGGTCGGCGAGAACGGCGACATGGCTGGCGAGGCTGTGCAGGGTTTCGAGGTCGTGCGTGACCATCACCACCGTCAGATTCAAGGCCCGCTGCAAACTGGCGATCAACTCGACAAATTTTTTGCTGCGCTCGGGGTCAAGACCGGCGGTCGGCTCATCGAGCAGCAGCAGTTCCGGCTCCAGAGCGAGGGCGCGGGCGAGCGCCACGCGCTTGATCATGCCGCCGGACAATTCGGCGGGCATCAGGCCGCCATCCGGCGGCGTCAGTTCGACCATGGCGAGCTTGAGATGGACGAGGCGGCGAATCCAGTCCTCATCGAGGCAACGCAGTTCGCGCAAGGGAAAGGCGATGTTGTCGAAGACCGACAGCGCCGAATACAACGCCCCCTGCTGGAACAACATGCCGAGACGGCGACGCGCGGCGCGCTGGCGCTGGCTGTCGGCATCGGCCAGATCGACCCCGAACAGGCGGACGCTGCCAGCCGTCGGCCGCAGGAGGCCGAGGATTTCGCGCAGTAAAGTGGTCTTGCCGCTGCCCGAACCGCCGAGCAACGCGAGAATCTGGCCGCTGGCGACGCTCAGATTGATGTCGCGGTGGATGACCTGGCGACCAAAGCGGGTGCCGATACCGGCGAGTTCGATGACCGGCGGCGGCTTCACAGCGTCGGCACGCCGATGTGGCGGGTGAAAACGGCAAACAGCGCATCGGCCAGAATGACCGAGGTGATGGCCGTGACCACGGCCCGCGTCGTGTTGCTCGACAGACTTTCCGTGTCGGGCCGGACGCGCAAACCGAAATGACAGGCGACGAGGGCAATGACAAAACCAAACACAACGCCCTTGCCGAGTCCGATGTAAAGATTCGCCACCGGCACCGTGCGCGGCAGGCTCTCGATAAAATAGGCCAGCGACAGATCGAGCTGGGCCAGCGCCGCCAACATGCCGCCGAACAGCGCCACCGCCGAAGTCCACAGCACGACCAGGGGCATCGCCACGGTCAGGCCGATGATTTTCGGCAGCACCACGCGCTGGCTGCGAGAAACGCCCATCGTCGCCAGCGCGTCGATTTCTTCGGTCACGCGCATGACGCCAATCTGCGCCGTCATCGCCGAGCCGGAGCGGCCAGCGACCAGCACCGCCACCAGCACCGGCCCGAGTTCGCGGATGATCGAAATGCCGAGAATATTGACGATGAAAATATCCGCGCCAAAGCTCTGCAATTGCAGTGCCGACAGATAGCTGAGGGTGACGCCGATGAGAAAACCGACCAGCGCCGCCACCGGCAACGCCTGAGCGCCGGATTTGTAAATATTGGCCGACAGCTCGCGCCACGGAAATTCGCCGGGATGCCGCGCCAGATAAGCCAGATCAAGCCATATTCGGCCAAACAGGATGACCATGCCGCGGGCGTTGTCAAAGAAACGCAACACCTGCCCGCCAAGCGCCGTTAGCGGATTGAAAGGCGGTGACGCCGCCACTGGCAGCGCCGTCGGCAATTCGGCAACCCGCGCCAATATCCGGCGATGTAGCGGCAGAATAGTTAGTTCCGTCGGCCAGGCATGGCCCCAGCTACGCCACAGCAGCACCGCCGCCGCGCTGTCGAGGCGCTCCAGTTGTGACAGATCCCAAGCGCCCGGAGCCGCTCCGGCCTGTTCCAGTTGGCGGCGCAAATGGTCGAGTTGCGGCAGCAGCGCCGCCAGCGTCCAGTCGCCGGACAGCGCCGCCCGGCCCTCGCTCATCTGCAATTGCGGCGTCACGCCGCCAGCCTCGGACACCTCAGCGCACCATCAATTTTGCACAATCTTTCAGCACGCTGAATTGCGATTTTTCTCATTTTGCACACTTTTGAATGTCGGCGCCTGACCCGCGCCGCTCGCCTGCACATAGACAACGCTGCAATCATTGGTCGCATGGGCCGAGTCAGGATACACCGACATGCTGCCGTAGCCGGATTCGCCGAGCGGAACGGCGCGAGCGACACAGTAATCGGTTTTTGCAGCGACGCCCTTGGTGCAACTGCCAGCCTTGCTGTTGGCGGCGCCCAGACCCGCCAGTTCGGTGATGTCAGCCGCCGCCGGATAACCGTAGATCAAGGTATAGGTTTTGCCGTCAATCGTTATCTGATCGCCGCTCCCATGCACCAGCCAGGCCGCATGAGCCAGTTCCGTAGCCGTCATCAGGGCGGCGCGGGCGCCGTCGAGCTTGGCAATGCGCGCGTCTCTTTGCAGATCGACATATTTTGGCAGCGCAATCGCGCTCAGGATGCCGAGGATGACAACCACGGCAACCAACTCAATCAGGGTGAACCCCTGCTGATGTTTGACTGTCTGGCGCTCAAGCATTTTGCCGCTCCTTGCAAATTGCCATATTTATTATATGCAAACTGCATTATAGCCATTTTTTTATTTATGTCATTTTTTTAACCACCCTGGCCCGGATCGCATAGTCGCGCCCAATCTGCCGCCAGATGGCCGTTTCTTCGGCGAGCGCCGCCGCCGTCCACGGGTTGCCAGCGAGCCAGTCGCCCGGCAGGCCGAGCTGAAAGCCATTGCCTTGCGGTTTGACCGTCCACGCTGGCAGGGCGCGGTCGTCGCGCGTGCGGTGTAGCAACACGGCGAGCCGCAGACAGAAAATGAGACGCCAGATGCTGTTGTCGGCGGGAATTTCGCCCAGTTTTTCCAGCTTGCCGCGATGGCCGAGTACGAGCATGGCCAGCCGCGCCTGATCCTTATGCGAAAAACCGGGCATGTCGGCATAGGTCAGGATGTAAGCGCCATGCTTGTGATAGGCGTTGTGGGCGACGGAAATGCCGATTTCATGCAGGCGGCAGGCCCAGGCGAGAAACTGCCGGTCGTCCTCGGCCACGGCGCCGCCCAGTTGGTCGAGCGCCAGCAGCGCCGTCGCCTCGATCCGTCCGGCCTGCTCGGCTTCGACCTGATAGCGGCGGCCAAACTGCGCCACCGTCGCATCGCGCATGTCGTGGTGGTGGAAGCGGCCCAGAAGGTCATACATGACGCCGAGGCGCAAAGCGCCGTCGCCGTAAGTCATGCGTTCGATGTCGAGTTCGGCGAAAACGGCGGACATGATGGCAATGCCGCCCGGCAAAGTCAGCGGGCGGTCGCCGCGCGCGCCTTGCAGATCGAGCGCCTCTGCCGAGCCAGCCTTGACCAGGAGGGCGCACAGCCGCTCCAGACCGCTGCGGGTAATGCCGATTTCGCCCGCCGGATTGAGGTCATTCTGTTCAAGAATATCGGCAATGGCGCGCGCCGTGCCCGAGGAGCCAACCGCCTCCTGCCAGCCGAAACGCTGGTAATCGCGGGCGATCAGTTCGATTTCCTTGGCCGCCGCCGCCTGCGCCTCGCGCAGCCGCTTTTTGTCGACCCGGCGGTCGGGAAAAAATCGCTGCGTATAACTGACGCTGCCCATGTACAGCGATTCCATCCGCTCCGGATCGTGCCGCTTGCCGATGATGAATTCGGTCGAGCCGCCGCCAATATCGACGACCAGCCGCCGGTGGCTGACCAGCGGCAGCGAATGCGAGACGCCGATGTAGATCAGGCGCGCTTCCTCGCGGCCCGCGATGACTTCGATGGGAAAGCCGAGCGCCGCCTCAGCCAGCGGCAGAAACTGATCGGCATTTTTGGCGACGCGCAGGGTATTGGTCGCCACCGCCCGCACAGCGCCCTTGTCGATGCCGCGCAGACGCTCGCCGAACAGGCGCAGCGCCATCAGCCCCCGTTCCTGGGCGGCGGCGTCGAGCTGCTTGTCAGCCGTCAGGCCAGCCGCCAGACGCACGGGTTCCTTCAAGGAATCAAGCACATAAATCTGGTCATCGACGACCCGTCCGACTTGCAGACGGAAGCTGTTGGAGCCTAGATCAATGGCCGCCACGGTTTCATAAATCATCGGCTGGAACACGCCCGGAGAAGAATCGCGGCGAATTCTAGCATTCGCCTTCCCGGTCTCTTATGACGATTCTTATGACGATCCTGGCTCGCGCAAGCGGCGTTCAAGCCCGGCCAGCGGCAAGGCCGCGCCCAGTTCCTCGTCGATGAGGCGCAGCAGGGGCAGGAGTTGCCGCGCCAAGAGCGCAGCGTGCGGCTGGACCGACTCGCGGCGTCCGGCGGCCAGCAACTCCAGCGCGCGATTGATCGAAACCGTCTGCGCCACCCGGTGGACATCACCGGCTTCGGTGCGGTTGCCGCCAAGCGACATCGCCCGCCGCATCCGCTGTCCGGCCAGATCAAGGAGAGCCGCCGCCGAATCAACGGCGTCCCTCGGCGCGCTGGCAATGCCAATGCTGAGGGTGACGGCGACGATCTCCTCACCGACCGACAGACGGCCAATTTCCACCGCCTCGCGGACGCGCTCGGCGAAAGTCCAGCAGAAATCAACCGCCGTGCCCGGCGAAACGATGGCGAACTGACCATCGCCGAAATGGCCGAGGCTGTCTTCGTGGCGCACCTTGCCAGCGAGCATCCGGGCGAAACGGTTGGCCACCTGAGTCGCCGCCGCCGCCCCCAGACGCTCGACAAGAGCGGCGAAATGGTCGAAACCGACAATCATGGCGCTGGTTTCGACATGATGCCGGAGCGAATGGGACAGGGCCTGCGCCGCCTGAATCTCCAGATATTTGCGCGTAAACAGCCCGCTCTCCCGGTCATGAACCATCTGCTCGCGGCCATTTTCCAGATCTTCCCTGGCTTCGGTCAGGGCCAGCAGATTTTTCAGGCGGGTCAGCAATTCGGTATTGCCAGCGCGCTTGGTGATGAAATCGGAGACGCCGAGGGTCTTGGCGCGAAATCGCTCTTCTTCGCTCTCCTCGCCGGAAAGGAGAATGAAAGGCAGCATCTGCAAGCGGCGCAGCCTGGACGAGCGAATCCGCTCAAGCAATCCGTAGCCGTCGAGTTTCGGCATCTGCAAATCGGAAATCACGGCCTTGATTGTCTGGTCAAGCACCAGCGTCTGCCAGGCCGCCTCGCCATCGCTTTCTTCCCGGATCTCGTAGTCCTTCTCCAACTGCTGGACCAGCAAGCGGCGCACCACCCGTGAATCGTCGACCACCAGAACGCGCAGCAACCCGGTCATATCAGTTCCCGGCCCCGCCCAAACCAACCGCCAATGACGCCATCGCGCTTTTCATAGCCCGCACAACAAGTTGCATACCGATGATCCAATTCAAACATGGCTGTTCACACGTCAAGTCTTTACACAAGCGCCTGTTTCAAATACATTCCGCGCCTATGTCCAAAGCAATGACCGCTCTCCTCTTTGCCGCTTCCCTCTTCTGCGCGCTCCCCGCCACCGTGGCGGCTGCCGAGCAGGAGCGCCAGCCGGAAGAGCAGATGTCCTTCCTCCAACGTTACACCAACGCCACGCAGGATGTCATCCTGCAAGGCTTGAAACTGGTCGGCGTGCGCTACCGCTTCGGCGGCAATGATGAAAGCAGCGGCCTCGATTGCAGCGGTTTCGTCCGCCTCGTCTTCAAGGACAGCATTGGCCGCCTGCTGCCGCGCACCGCCCGCGAAATGAGCGAAGTCGGCGAACGCATCGACAGCAACGAGTTGAAACCGGGCGATCTGGTTTTCTTCAACACCATGCGCCGCGCCTTTTCGCATGTCGGCATCTATCTTGGCGACAACCATTTCCTGCACGCCCCCCGCGCCGGCGCCGAAGTCCGTGTCGAAAACATGGACAGCAGCTACTGGCTCAAGCGCTACAACGGCGCCCGCCGCATCCTCGACGGCGAGGAAGACTGATCCGGGCAAAATGGCCGACAGGCTGTTTTTTCACCCGTGGTCACCCGCTTGACAAATCGTTGTCATCCGCCTGGATTCATCCGGACATTGCCACGATGATTCCTCAACTCGGCCTGTTCGACCCCTTTCCCCCCGTCGCCTCGGCCCGGGCCGAAATGGGCGGGCTGCTCGCCATCGGCGGCGATCTGTCGCCGGAGCGCCTGCTCGATGCCTACTGCCAGGGCATTTTCCCCTGGGGCACGATCGAGGGACTGCCGCTGTGGTATTCGCCCGATCCGCGGATGGTGCTGTTTCCCGCTCAATTCCGCCTCTCCCGCTCGCTCGCCCGGACGCTCAGGAGCGGTATTTTTGAAATCCGCTACGACAGCGATTTTTCCGGCGTCATCGCCGCCTGCGCGGCGACGCCGCGCCCCGGCCAGGATGACACCTGGATCACGCCGGACATGATGGCCGCCTACTGTCGCCTGCACCAACTCGGCTGGGCGCATTCGGTCGAAGCCTATGCCGCAGGCAAACTCGTCGGCGGTCTCTACGGCTTGCAGATTGGCCGCGCTTTTTACGGCGAATCCATGTTCGCCCTGCGGCCCGACGCTTCAAAAGCCGCCTTCGCCCATCTGATCCGCGAGTTGTCGGCCCGCCGGGTCGGCCTCATTGATTGCCAGGTGCACACCCGACATCTCGCCTCGCTCGGCGGGCGGGAGATTCCCCGCGCCGAATTTCTCGCGCAACTGAAAACGCTGACCGCTGAACCGGAAACGCCCGGCCACTGGGTCGCCACGCCCCGTCTGGAGTGGTAAATGGCCCTGCCCGACGACGCCGACCTGCCCTTCTCGCTCCTCCAGTATTACGCCACCGCCTCCTATCCGTGCAGCTACCTGCCCGGCCACGAGGCCCGTTCGCAAGTTGCGACGCCAGCCCACCTGATTGACGGTGAAATCTATACGGCCCTGGTCCGCGCCGGTTTTCGCCGCAGCGGCATTTTCACCTACCGGCCCTGGTGTGACGGTTGCCATGCCTGCATTCCGGTGCGTTTGCCGGTTGCTGAACTGCAACTCAAGCGCCATCAGCAACGCGCCTTGAAGCGCCACGCCGGACTCACGGCGCGCGAACGGCCACTGCTCTTTTGCGACGAGCATTACGCCCTCTACCACCGCTATCAGCAGGCGCGACACCCCGGCGGCGGCATGGACGAAGACAGCCGCGACCAGTACGCCCAGTTCCTCCTGCAAAGCCGGGTCGATACCCGGCTGATCGAGTTTTCCGCAGGCGACACGACGCGCATGGTCAGCCTGATCGACGTCCTCGACGACGGTCTCTCGTCGGTCTACACCTTCTACGAGCCGGATCTGCCGGGCAGCAGTTTCGGCATCTACAACATCCTCTGGCAGCGCCAGCAATGCCTGATCCTTGGTCTGCCTTACCTCTATCTCGGCTACTGGATCGCCGCCAGCCGCAAGATGGCCTACAAGACCCGTTTCCAGCCCATCGAGGGCCTCATTGACGGGCGCTGGCAACGGCTGCCGCCGGTGTGACGGGCAGGTAATCCGGAACGGGGTTTAAGCCACCAACGCATGGAGCCGCGCTTCTACCGGGGCTGATACCGGCAGCGCAATGAACATCTCAGCCGGATAGATGTAATCCTCGCCTGATTCGTCGATGACGCGCACACAGCCTCGTTGCGCGGATTTTTCATCCGGCACCAGTTGATACAGCTTGCGAATCTCAAGGGAGACTTCGCAGCCTTTGTTATCCATGCAAACTGCCCACGTCATAGCCATTCCTTCACCTTCAGTTCGACCTTGCCGACGCCGTGTGCTTCGTACCAATGTATCTCACAGGCGACCACTTCACCGCCGTCCAGGCGGATATATCCAAAGCCTTTGCACTTGCGCCAGTTCTTGCCGCCGTGCAGCTCGACCAAGCGCGGCAAGTCACGGATACCGCGACCGGATGCGAAAACCTCGATATCGCGCAGTTCTCCAACAATCGGCCAACGGCCATTCACCAGTGGTGGCATTCAACGCCCCTAACCTATAACTCGACGGTGCAACCAGCCATAGCGCGCGGACGCTCACCCCCGCTCTACCGCTTTCGAGCATCGCTTCCCTTGATGTCGGTTGTCCTGTTACCCATTGTAGCGCACTGCACGCAGCGGTCACGCGCCCCGGCTCCTGCCGGGACGCGGCTTCACTACCGGGTTTGGCTTTCCAGCAAGTGTAGGATGGGTAGAGCGCAGCGAAACCCATCACCACAACATCCAATCATCCCTGCCGCCCTCATATGACCGCTTATCGGCGCAACCTCTTTCCCGGCAGGTGATTTGCCGCAAGATGCCGAAAGCTACGGGCGCAAAACCTGCGCCGAGATGATGGGCGTCAAGGGCGTCGAGTGAAGCGGAGATTGGCTCATTAAAGCAGTTTCGTTTTAGATGCTCACGCATATGCTGACGCGACGGCATCTTCGCCCCCTCTCCCGCCAGCCGGGCGTGGGGTTGGGTGTGG
>JAITWU010000234.1 GCA_031285115.1 Azonexus sp.
GAAAAATGGCTGCTCGTCTATGGCCGCAACGAGGCGGAACTGGCGGCGACCCTGACCGACGCCGCGCCGCTGGCCGACGAACGGCAATTTCCCTGGGAAGCACCAGACCGGCGCGACAAACTGCGCCTGTGGCGGCTGGCGACGCACTGACCAAAGCGCCGCGCCTCCTGCCCCGGCTGCCGCAGCCCGTTGTCAAAAACGGGGCAAAGCGTATTGAAAAACCCGTAAGAAATATGTCACCCCAGCCGCACGGCAAAACAACTGCCGCCACCGTCGAGATTGCTGGCGGTGATGCGCCATCCCTGCCGCTCGCAAATGCGCCGCGCCAGCGAAAGGCCGAGGCCCAGCCCTTCGCCACGGGCGTGCTGGCCGCGGACGAAGGGCCGGAAGAGTTTATCCATATCTTCTTCGGTAATGCCGGGGCCGGTGTCTTCGACGCGAAAGCCGCCGTCGCCGACGATCAGCCGGATTTCGCCCTGCTCGGTGTAATGCGCGGCGTTGCGCAACAGGTTGTTGATGACCACGCGCAGCAGGGTGGGCTGCCACAGACCGGCGATCTCGTCGTCGAAGCGCAGCGTGAAATTGAGGCCACGGGCGGCGATTTCCGGCTGCCAGATGGCGGCCAGTTGCCCGGCCAGCGCCGCCAGCGTGACGCCATCGCCGGTTGTCGCGCGCCCGTCTTTGGCCCGCGCCAGTTGCAGAAAAATATCGACCAACGACTGCATTTCCGTAGCCGCCCTGGCGATGCGCTCGACCTGATGGCGGGCCGCTTCCGGCAGCGGGCGGCGGGATAAGAGTTCCGCCGAGGTGGCGACGACCATCAAGGGCGTGCGCAATTCGTGGCTGACATCGCTGGTAAACAGGCGCTCGCGCTCGATGGCCGCGCCCAGCCGGGCAAACGCCTGATCGAAAGCGGCGGCCAACTGGCCGAGTTCGTCATCGCTGTAATCGGCGGCCAGCGGTTGCGCCGGGGCGGCGGTCCAGTTATGACCGCGCGCCTGTCCAGCGAGACGGATGACCGGGCCGATCACCCGGCGCACGGTCAGGCGGCCAATGACGAAAGCCAGAACGACAGCCAGCGCCAGGCCGACAATAACCACATTGATCAGCAGATGCTCATGCGCCTCAAAAGCGTCCTGATTGCGGATCAGAACGAACAAATGGCCGTCGACCGTCATTTTCGCCACAAACCAGGCGCCGCTGTCATTGATGACTTCCTGAAATCCCTCGTCAATATCGGCAAACCCGAGCGGCAGCACATCGCCGTCGATGTCCGGCGCGTACAAGGCGCTGTTGCCGATGACATCGGGAATCCGCCCATTCCGGCGGTAGATGTCGACGGCGGCGGCAATCTCTTTTTGCATATCCTCGTCGATCATGTCGTATTCGTAGATATGGATGACGGCGTAAATGGCCCCGGCGTAAATCGCCGCCACCAGCCCGGTGAGGAGCGTAAACGACAGCAGGATGCGACAGGCGAGCGACTGTTTAGCCACCGGAATCCTCTGCCGCCAGCCGGTAGCCGACGCCATGCACCGTGTGCAGCAAGGGCTGCGGGAAAGGCCGGTCGACCGCCTGGCGCAAGAGGTGCAGATGGCTGCGCAGGCTGTCGCTGGCGGGCGGATCATCGCCCCACATGGCCGTTTCCAGCACCTCGCGGCGGACGACGCCGGGACTCTTGCGCATGAGGATTTCAAGGAGCTTGAGACAGGCCGGATTGAGGCGAATCGTCTGACCATCGCGCGTCACGCGCAAGGTGTCGAGATCGAGCGTCAGATCAGCCACCTGCAAACGCTGGCCGCCGCCGCGCGCGCGCCGCTGCACGGCCTCGATGCGCGCTTCGAGTTCGGCGAGGGCAAAGGGCTTGACGAGGTAATCGTCGGCCCCGAGGCGCAAGCCGTGCAGGCGATCATCGAGCGTATCGCGCGCCGTGAGCATGATGACCGGCGTCTGCTTGCCGCTCTCGCGCAGGTTGCGGCAAACCTGAAAACCATCCATGCCGGGCAGCATCACATCGAGCACGATCAGATCATGCTGCCCGGTCAAAGCCAGATGCAGCCCGCCCGGCCCGTTGTAGGCGCAATCGACGGTATGCCCCGCGGCTTCGAGATAATCCACGATATTGGCGATGATGTCGGGGTGGTCTTCGATGATGAGGAGACGCATGGATGTCGGCCAGCGGGATGACGATAGGTTGTCGAGTATACCCTGCCTCCATCAGGGTTGGCGCTGGCATGGCCGGGAACGGCAGGGCAATCGCCTGAATGACGTAGGGGCGGCATTCTGCCGCCAGCGGGCGACTAAAAGTCGCCCCTACAACACCCTTTTTCTCCCTCATGGGCTTTTTGCAGCGGGTAAAACCGGTTACTTTGTTGTCAAAGAGCATTCATGCGATTGCCCTGACCGGAACGGCGGGGTAATCGTGCGCTTGCCCGAAAATCAGTCAGGCGTGACACAATGGATCATGGCTGATGTATAGCCGAAACAATAAATTACCAGACACTTGGATAATGGATGTTTTAGTTGCCAAAGCCCAAGGTTTGCAGATCCTCCCCATTCGCAGAATGGGGAGGGGGACCGCCC
>JAITWU010000246.1 GCA_031285115.1 Azonexus sp.
GGTTGGCGCCAAAGCGTGGCTGCAAGGCAAGTTATTTGTTGCCACCCTGCTTGAAACCTTGATCGCCGTTGGCGAGCGTTTTTCCCCTTGGGGCTACCTCTTGCCCGAGCGTCAAAGTCCGCCGGTGCTGGTGGCGTGAGGTGTCCATGATGCGCTTTTTGCTGGCCCGCGCCATCAACCCATGGGTCAGTCTGCTCAAGGGGCTGCGCTCGTGGAATCAGATCGCCAAAACACTACGCGAACCACCACGAAAACGACGACCGTACCAGATGGATGGGCTGGAAAGGATTTTAGGTTAGCGCTTATGCCCCCAGCCCCTCTCCCATCAAGGGAGAGGGGAGTATCGGACGCTGCGACCATGTCGATTCAGGCGATTGTCATTCATGCGATTGCCCTGCCCGGCTATCGTGAGGCGCAGGGGAGGTAGTTGGGGCGGGTATAATCGCCGCCTCCCATCTACCTCATCCCTGCCGATTGACCGTGAGCCAGCTTCAAGAAGAAATCGCCCGCCGCCGCACCTTTGCCATCATCTCCCACCCCGACGCCGGTAAAACGACGCTGACCGAAAAGCTCCTGTGGTTCGGCGGCGCCATTCAGGTGGCGGGCGAAGTGCGCGCCCGCAAGGCGTCGCGCCATGCGACTTCGGACTGGATGGAGCTGGAAAAGCAGCGCGGTATTTCGGTGACTTCCTCGGTGATGCAGTTTCCCTACCGCGAGTGCATGGTCAATCTGCTCGACACGCCCGGCCACGAGGATTTTTCTGAAGACACCTATCGCACGCTGACCGCCGTCGACTCGGCGGTGATGGTGATCGACTCGGTCAACGGCGTCGAAGCGCAGACGATCAAGCTCCTGAACGTCTGCCGACGGCGCGATACGCCGATTCTCACTTTCATCAACAAACTCGACCGCGAAGGCAAGGAGCCGGTCGATCTGCTCGACGAAATCGAATCGGTGCTCGCCATCGAGTGCGCCCCGATGACCTGGCCGATCGGCATGGGCAAGCGTTTTCGCGGTGTTTATCACCTCTATGACGATACCATTGCCTTCTTCGACCCGCAGGCCGAAAAAGGTACGGCGGAAATCATCAAAGGGCTTGCCAACCCGCGCCTCGACGAACTGATCGGCGCTCAGGCCAATGAGCTACGCGCCGATGTCGAACTGGTGCGCGGCGCGTCGCACCCGTTCGACGCGGCGGCTTATCTGGCGGGCAAGCAATGCCCGGTGTTTTTTGGTTCCGCCGTCAATAACTTTGGCGTCCAGAGCCTGCTCGATGCTGTCGTCGACCTCTCGCCGCCGCCCAAGGCGCGGCCTGCGGTGAGCCGCGAAGTGACGCCCGACGAACCGGCGTTTTCCGGCTTCGTCTTCAAAATCCAGGCCAATATGGACCCCAGACACCGCGACCGCATCGCCTTTTTGCGCGTCTGCTCGGGCCACTTTGAGCGCGGTATGAAGATCCGGCAAGTGGCGAGCGGCAAGTCGCTGGCGGTCAACAACGCCATCACCTTCATGGCCCGCGACCGCTCCACCACCGACGAAGCCTGGCCGGGCGACATTATTGGCATTCCCAACCACGGCGCCATCCGCCTCGGCGAAACCTTTACCGAAGGCGAAGAACTGCGTTTTACCGGCATCCCCTCCTTCGCGCCCGAGCATTTTCGCCAGGCCCGCATCGCCAATCCGCTCAAAATCAAGCAGTTGCAAAAAGGCTTGCAGCAACTGGCGGAAGAAGGCGCAACCCAGTTGTTCCGGCCACTGGCGGGCGCTGACCTCATTCTCGGCGCGGTCGGCACGCTGCAATTCGATGTCGTGGCGAGCAGGCTGGAAAACGAATACGGCGTGCAAGTCATTTTCGACACCTACAATTGTTCGACGGCCCGCTGGATTACCGGCGACCCCGGCGAATTGAAGCTCCTGTCCGAACGCTACAGCGCCAACGTTGCCCTCGATGGCGCCGATGACCCGGTTTACCTCGCCCCGAACAATGTCTATCTCAATATGGTCAAGGAAAAATACCCCAACCTGCGCTTTCTCGAAGCGCGCGAGGTGATTTGACATGACCGTGCGCGTCCAGACCGCCGATTTCGATGTTGGCCGCGAACTCGCCGCGCTGCGCGGCAATGACGCCCGCATCGGCGCGCTGGCGAGCTTTCTTGGCTTGGTGCGCGATGTGAACGACGGCGCCAGCGTCAGCGGCATGACCCTCGAACACTACCCCGGCATGACCGAAAAGGCGCTTGAGGCCATCGTCGGCGAAGCCCGCGGGCGCTGGGATATATACGATGCGCTCGTCATCCACCGCGTCGGCCCGCTCAAACCCTGCGACCAGATTGTTCTGGTCGCCGTCACCAGCGCCCACCGGGGCGCAGCCTTCGCCGCCTGCGAATTCATCATGGACTACCTGAAAACCCGCGCCCCGTTCTGGAAGCGGGAAGCCACCGCCGAGGGTGGCCGCTGGGTCGACGCCCGTGAAACCGACGACAGCGCAGCGGCGCGCTGGCGGGAATAGCAGCGCATGAGGCGGCGCCATGCCGGGGGATCGACCATGTCTCGTACTGTGAACCGGAAGCGCCGCAGCCTGTTATGCGCCATGTTGCTGCTCGCCGCCTGTAGCCGTTCCGACCCGCAAGCCGCGCTCGACGCCGCCGTCGGGAACCTGCAAACCGCTCTCGAAAAGAAGGATGTCAGCGCCGCGCTGGCCCTGCTGCACCCCGATTTTGCCGCCCAGCAACCGGAAGACGACCGCGAATGGGCCAAACGCACCATGACGGCGCTGTTTCTGCGCTACCAGAACATCCGCATCATCGCCCTGTTGCCAAAGAATTCGCTCGACCCGCTGGTTGCGACCCGCGCCTTGACCGAGGCCCAGGTGACGCTCACCGGCGCTGAAGGCTTGCTCCCCGACAGCGCCCGACAATACCGCGTCAGCCTCGAATGGCGCTGGCTCGACAAACAGTGGAAATTGATCCGCTTGCAGTGGGAGTAAACAAGTAACCCGCAGCGGATCTTGCCCTGCATCAGGCTTCCGTCTGATCCAGGGCAATCGCCTGAATCGACATGATCGACAGCGTCCGATACTCCCCTCTCCCTTGATGGGAGAGATGCCGGGGGAGAGGGTGAAGCGATGAAAAGAGCGCTTCCGGTCATTCTCCCCCTCTCCCCAACCCCTCTCCCGCGGGGGGCGAGGGGCTTTTGGCGGCAGCCGGAAACGGTTGTTGTCATTGGGTAAATGCCAAAAGCATTCATGCGATTGCCCTGCCGTCTGATCCAGGTCATGCCGCATCAGGTGCAGCGCCATTATCATGGCAGGTTATAGCGTTTTTCCTGGCACACCTCATGCGACATCTCAACCTGGCTTTGGCGGCGGCGCTGCTGCTTCCCGCCATCCTCTGGCTGATTGCCGAATCCGCCGTTTTTCAGGCCGCTACCTTTATGGATCTGCGCCGCTTCATGGTTCAGCTTACCGGCGTCATTGCCTTTGGCAGCATGGGTTTCGCCATGCTGCTGGCGCTCAGGCCGCGCCCGTTGGAGCGATGGTTCAACGGCCTCGACAAAATGTACCGGCTGCA
>JAITWU010000248.1 GCA_031285115.1 Azonexus sp.
GCCTGGGATGAGCGGCGTTTCGGGCTGGAATGCGATCTCGACCATTACATGATCGTCGCCGTCGGCGATTTCAATATGGGGGCGATGGAAAACAAGGGCCTCAACATTTTCAATACCAAGTACGTGCTGGCCCGGCCCGATGTCGCCACTGACACGGATTTCGAGCAGATCGACCGCGTCGTCGCCCACGAATATTTCCACAACTGGACTGGCAACCGCGTCACCTGCCGCGACTGGTTTCAACTCTCCTTGAAGGAAGGGCTGACCGTCTTCCGCGATCAGGAATTCGGCGCTGACCTGCACAACTGCCAGACGGCCCGCATCCGCGAGGTGCGTGGGCTACGCGCCATGCAGTTCCCGGAAGACGCGGGGCCGATGGCGCATCCGGTGCGGCCATCGTCGTACATCGAAATCAACAATTTCTACACGGCGACGGTCTATGAAAAGGGCGCGGAAGTGATCCGCATGATCCAGACGCTGATCGGCCCCGCCGCTTTTCGCGCTGGCATGGACGAGTATTTCCGCCGCCACGACGGGCAGGCGGTGACTTGCGAGGATTTTGTCGCGGCCATTACCGTCGGCGCGACGGCGGCTTCCGGCTTCGATTGCAGCCAGTTCATGCGCTGGTACGAGCAGCCGGGCACGCCGCAGGTGGCGGCGACTGGCGTCTGGGATGCCGCCAGCCGCCGTTACACGCTGACCTGCGCCCAGTCGAATCCCCGCGCCATAGATGACGCGCCCTATCTGATTCCGCTGCGTGTCGCGTTATTTGCCGCCGATGGCAGCCTGCTGCCCGATAGTGAGCGCCTGCTCCGGTTGACCGAAACCCGGCAATCCTTCGTTTTCGAGAACATTGCCGAAAAGCCCGTGCCTTCACTGTTGCGCGACTTTTCCGCGCCGGTCAATCTCGATTTCGCCTACACGGCGGCAGAACTGACCCTGCTGCTGGCTCACGAGCCAGACCCGTTCAACGCCTGGGAAGCCGGGCAGCGGCTGGCGACGAAGCTGATTCTCGACGCTGCTGCGGCGATTGCCGCCGGTCGCGTCCCGGAATGGCCGGACAGTTTCACCGCCTGCGCCCGCCGCCTCCTGCAAACAGAGGAACAGCGCGGCCCCGCCTTCGTCGCCGAGGCGCTCACCCTGCCGGGCGAAACGACGCTCGCCGAACAACTCGATCCGCTCGATCCCGACGCCCTGCACGCCGCCCGCGACGGCCTGCGCCGCCATCTCGCCGAACAGCTTGCCGACGAGTTTGCCAACATCTACGCCCGTCTGGCGGTCAACGAACCCTATGCGCCCTCCAGCGAACAGGCCGGACGGCGGGCGCTGCGCAACCTGTGCCTCGCCTACCTGCTCGAAGGCAAGACGCCCGCCGCGCGTCAACTGGCCCAGCGCCAGTTCGACAACGCCGACAACATGACCGACCAGTTCGCCGCGCTCGCGGCGCTCGCCAATGTCGAAGGCGCTTGTCCCGAGCGCGATGCGGCGCTGGCCGCCTTCTACCAACGCTGGCGGCATGAAGCCCTGGTCGTCGACAAATGGCTGACCGTCCAGGCGACCAGCCGCCGCGCCGACACGCTGGCGACGGTCAAGGCACTGACGGCGCATCCGGCCTTTGACGCCGGTAACCCGAACAAAATCTACGCCCTGATTCGCGCCTTTGGCGGCAATCTGGCGCGCTTCCACGCCGCCGATGGCAGCGGCTACGCTTTTATGGCCGAACAGATTTTGCTGTTGCAGCAACGCAATCCCCAGGTCGCCTCGCGCCTCGCCCGCTGTTTTGACCGCTGGCGCAAATTTGATCCTGTCCGTCAGGCCCATGCCCGCGCCGCCCTGAAAAAAATTCGCGACCATGCCGATTTGTCGCGCGACGTGCTGGAAGTGGCCTGTCGGGCGCTCGACGATGACGCTTGAATGGCGATTGGCGGCCCATTGTAAGAATCCCTGTTGCAAATATGGGCTGTCTTCCTAAAATGGCGGGAAAACTCGGGAGCCGACCTTGCCGCGCCAGCTACTGCCGTCGGCCCGCAACTCGCTAAGGAAAGCCGTATGGGACTATTTTCCCTGCTGAAATCGCTGTTTCGTTCCTCGCCTTTGCCCGAGCCGCCGCGCCCCCCGCCGCGCCCCCTGTCACACCCCTTAGCCCGAACCTTATCCCACCCCTTGCCGCGCGCCGCAACGCCAGCGGCGAAAACAGCCCGGCCAGCGCCGCCGCCGCAACCGGCGTCAGTCCCGGAGAGTGTCGAACAGCCCGGAATCGAGCGTCGTCAGCAGGTTCGCGTCAATGCCCGCGAAGGCACGCGGGCGATGATTATTGACGACTCAAAAACCATCCTCGCGGCCTTGCGCAAATTTTTGCGCTCGGCGGGTTACGAAACATTCGAGGCGCTGGATGCTGAATCGGCGCTGGCGGCGCTGCCCGTTCAACGCCCGGAACTGATTTTTCTTGATGTCATGCTGCCCGGCATGAGCGGTTTCGCCGCCTTGCGCGTGATCCGCCGCGACCCGGCGACGCGCGATATTCCGGTCATCCTCATGAGCGGCAATGAACAGGCGATGGAGCAATTTTTCAGCAGCCGCATCATCAACGCCGACGATTTCATGAAAAAACCCTTCACGCGCCAAGAAGTTTTCTTTCGCATCGAGCGCCTGCTCGATAGTCAGTTGACTCCCCGCCGCATGGTCGCGCCTGCCCCGGAAAAATCGCCCGTAACGGCTTCTCTCGCGACAATGTAAGTATCTGGCCGCGCCTTCGCCACCCTCTCCGAAGCGCCGGAGATGCTTGCAGCGAGCGGAAAGCCGTCAGACACGCCGAGGCTCGAACCACTTTTATGACAGTTACAACATTTATCAAAAAATCATCAAAATTTCGCAAAAAAACGCAACAGATACATGTTTTTTGCATACGTAGAATAAAAAGGCAGGAAAAGTCTGGTGCTGGTAACTCTCCAACACTGTCGGTCAACCCACTGTGCGAAGGAGAAAAATCATGGGAATCCTTGCCCAATTGAGATCGTTGTTCCGTCCCTCCTCCAGTGGGCAGGAAACCCCTGCCAAACCGCAGGTCAGGATTGGTCTGGCCGCCGAGGAGCGACGGCGGCAGCCGCGCGTCAACGCCCGCCCGGGAACCCGCGTGATGATTGTCGATGGCTCGCGAACCATCCTCGTGGTGCTGCGCAAATTCCTGCGCTCGGCAGGTTACGAAACCTGCGAAGCGCCGGATGCCGAAACGGCGCTGGCGCTTCTGCCGGTGCAGCGTCCGGAGTTGATCTTTCTCGACATCGTGCTGCCCGGCATGAACGGTTTTGCCGCCTTGCGCGCCATCCGCGGCGATCCGGCGGCGGGCGAGATTCCGGTCATCATGATGAGCGGCGACGAGGAAGCGATGGAGCAGTTTTTCGGCAACCGCATTGATGCCGACGGCTTCGTCAAAAAACCGTTCTCGTGTCAGGAAGTCTTTTTCAGCATTGAACGATTGCTGGACGATGAGCGGATTCCCCGCCGCGCCGCAGCGGGCGAACTATGGGCGCAACTCGAAGCCGCCTGAGCCGTCAGGATAACGCAGGCGCCTGAGTCGTCAGCGCCGCCCTGGCCGCTGACCATTGGCGGCGGCTGACCGGCAGTTTTTCCGGAACGTCGCGCAAGAGGGCGTAGCCATAGGCTTCGGTATCGTCGTCGGCGGCTTTTTCAAAACCGGCCAGCGCCGTTTTCGCCACCAGCACCGAGCGGTGCAGGCGGATGAAGCGTTCGGCGTATTCCGTTTCCAGGTGCGTCAGCGTCTCGTCGAGCAGGAATTCCCGCTCGATCGCGCGCGCCGTCACATATTTGAGGTCGGCCTTCAAATACAGCACTTCGTCAATCGGCACCAAAAGCAAACGCCCGCGTTCGTGGCAGGGCAGGTGCGAACGGCCGCCGCCGCGCAGTTCGCGGCCAATCCCGGTCAGTTGTTCGGACGTGGGCGGCGGCTGGTTGCGCACCTTTTGCAGCGCCGTCAACAGGCGCTGGGCGCGAACCGGCTTCAACAGATAGTCGACGGCGTTGAGATCGAATGCCTGCACAGCAAAATTGTCGTAGGCGGTGACAAAAATGACGGCGGGCGCTTTGCCGTCGAGGCTTGCGCCAATGCCCAGATGCCCCGCCAGCTCGATGCCATCCATGCCCGGCATCCGGATGTCGGCGAGCACCACATCGACCGGCTGCTGGCGCAGCAGTTCGAGCGCCGCCAGACCGCTGCCAGCCTCGCCGACGACACGGTTGGGCAGTTGCCGCGCCAGATCGGCGAGCAGGGTCGAGAGTCTCATGCGGGCGAGCGGCTCGTCGTCGACGAGCAGAATGTTCAGCGTTTCATCTTGTGCCATGGCAGAACCATACGGACTTTGTAAGTAGAGGGAGTTTGTTCGATGTCGAGACGGGCTTCGAGATCGTAATACAGCGCCAGACGCTCGCGGATATTATTGAGCGCCATATGGTTGCCCTCGGTCGGCGCGGATTTTTTGCTGACCGGGTTGGTGATGGTAATGCGCAGCGCGTCGGCATCCTGGGTCATGGCGACACGCACCGCGCCGCCCGCCGGAGCCGGTTCGACGCCGTGGTAAATGGCGTTCTCCAGCAGCGGTTGCAGCATCAGCGGCGGCATCCGCAGATCGAGGTCGACGCTGGCGGCGACTTGCCAGTCGACAGTCAGCCGGTCGCCCAGACGCAGATGTTCGAGTTCAAGATATTGCCGGGCCAGTTCGATTTCTTCGCCGAGACTGACCCGCTCGCTTGGGTCGCGCATCGCGGCGCGAAAGAGATCGGCCAGTGATTCCAGCGCCGCTTCGGCTTCCTGCGGGCGGGCGCGGATCAGGGAGAGGACGGCGTTGAGCGAATTGAACAGGAAATGTGGCCGAATCCGCGCATTGAGCGCCACCAGCCGCGCCCGCGCCTGGGCCGGGTCGAGCGCCGCTGCGCGCAATTCAAAATAGAGGAGCACCAGCGCCGCCATCATGATCGCCAGCAGCGTCGCCCGCCACGGACTACCGTTGGCGTCGGGCAGCATCGAGTTCCAGACAAGACCAAGGGTAAAGGCCAAAACGCCCGCCAGAAGCAGCACCGCCAGTTGCCCGGCGCGTAGCGGCAAACGCCACAGCCAGTCGCGGCCAAGCGACAGGAGGCCAAGGCCGATCAGCAGCAAGGGTTCGACAAAGGCCGCCAGATCGACGAAGCGCCTCGGCCACTGGGCGAGTTCCGTCGCCAGCAGCAGGGCGGCGGCCAGCATGAGGCAATTGACGCCAAGCAAAACCCGCAACATGACGCCGAAATTACGCCAGTCGGGCAGAGGGTGGGTGGCGGGAAACTGCCGTATACTTAACATTTTTCGCAATTCGCCGTTAACTGACGGCATTCTAGATCACAGTCATGACTTCCAACGCCAATCAATACACTTGGGCCGGGCGTTTTTCCGAGCCGGTTTCCGATCTTGTCAAACGCTACACGGCTTCCGTCGATTTCGACCAGCGCATGTGGCGGCAGGATATTCGCGGCTCGCTCGCCCACGCCCGGATGCTCGCCCGCCAGGGCATCATCACGGCCTCCGATCTGGCCGACATCGAACGCGGCCTGGGCGTTATCCACGAAGAAATCGAAGCGGGCCGCTTTGTCTGGTCGCTCGATCTGGAGGACGTGCACCTCAATATCGAAAAGCGCCTCACCGCCCTCGTTGGCGATGCTGGCAAGCGCCTGCACACGGGCCGTTCGCGCAACGATCAGGTGGCGACCGACATCCGCCTTTATCTGCGCGATGCGATCGACGACATTCAGGCTTTGCTCAAACAATTTCGCAGCGCCCTCGTTGATCTGGCGGAAAAGGAAGCGGCCACGCCGATGCCCGGTTTTACGCATCTGCAAGTGGCGCAGCCGGTGACTTTCGGCCATCACCTGCTGGCTTATTTTGAAATGTTCAGCCGTGATGCCGAGCGTTTCGCGGATTGCCGCAAACGCACCGCCCGCCTGCCGCTCGGCGCGGCGGCGCTGGCTGGCGCCACCTACCCAATCGACCGCGAATCGGTCGCTGCGGAACTGGGCTTCGAGGCCGTTTGCGAAAATTCGCTCGACGCTGTTTCCGACCGCGATTTCGCCATCGAATTTTGCGCCGCCTGTTCGCTTTTCATGATGCACATCAGCCGCCTGTCGGAAGAACTGGTGATGTGGATGAGTCCACGCATCGGCTTCATTCGCATCGCCGACCGCTTCTGCACCGGCTCCTCGATCATGCCGCAGAAAAAAAACCCGGACGTGCCGGAACTGGCGCGCGGCAAAACGGGTCGCGTCTATGGTCATCTGATGAGCCTGTTGACCCTCATGAAGTCGCAGCCGCTCGCCTACAACAAGGACAATCAGGAAGACAAGGAGCCGCTGTTCGACGCCGTCGACACCGTCACCGACACATTGCGCATTTTTGCCGACATGGCTGACGGCATCACCGTCCGCGCTGACAACATGGCCGAGGCGCTGACGCAAGGCTTCGCCACCGCCACCGATCTTGCCGACTATCTCGTCAAAATGGGGCTGCCCTTCCGTGATGCCCATGAGGCGGTCGGCCAGGCCGTCAAAGCCGCCGAGTCGCGGGGCGTCGATCTGTCGGGGCTGACGCTCGACGAACTCAAAACTTTTTCCCCGCTCATCGGCGAAGACGTGTACGCCGTCCTCACCGTCGCTGGCTCCCTCGCCGCCCGCAACCACATCGGCGGCACGGCGCCGGAACAAGTCCGCGCCGCCATCGCCCGCGCCCGCTTCCGGCTATGAGAGACAACCCGCCGAAACTGCCGGACAGCCTTGCCGCGCCTTCGGATCTCGTATCCGCCGCCGCGCCCGCCCTGCTGCCCGGCCAAGCCTCCCGTTTCGGTAAATATGAACTGCTTCGCCTCATCGGCAGCGGTTCGAGCAGCAGCGTTTTTCTCGCCCACGATCCTTTCGCCGGACGCGAGGTGGCAATCAAGATCGCCTCGCCCGATGTGCTCGGCGACCCCGACAAGGGACGCCTCTACAGCCGCCTCTTTCTCAACGAAGCCTCGCTGGCCGGCAAACTCAATCACCCGCACATCGTCCAGATTTACGATGCGGTGGTGGCCGACAAGATTTGCTACATCGTCATGGAATACGTTGCTGGCGGCACCCTCGCGCAACATACCCGCCCCGGTCATCTGCTGTCGCTTGAGCAAATTGTCGAGATCATCTTCAAATGCACGCGGGCGCTCGAATTCGCCCACCAGCTCGGCGTTACCCACCGCGACATCAAACCGGCCAACATCCTCCTGGTCGGCGACCACGACATCAAGATCGGCGATTTCGGCGCCGCGCTGACCGGCCAGACACAACTCACCCTGATTGGCGCCATCGGCTCGCCAGCCTATATGTCGCCGGAACAGATCAACGAACAGCCGCTCGACCACCGCACCGATATTTACTCGCTGGGCGTCGTCCTGTTTCAACTATTGACCGGCCACCTGCCCTTTACTGCCGAAACCCAGGCCAGCCAGATTTACCGCATCGTCCATGAAGCCTCGCCACGGCCATCGAGCCTGCGTCCCGACCTGCCGCCAGCGCTCGACACCATCGTCGCCAGAGCCATGGCCAAGGATCGCGAGCAACGCTACCCGACCTGGCAGGCTTTTGCCCAGGATCTCGTCAGTATTGCCCGCGACGGCCTGCTCTATGGCGGCGGCACGGAGCTGGCCGAAAGTGAGCGTTTCGACATTCTGCGCGTCCTGCCGTTCTTCGCCGATTTTCCCGACGCCGAACTGTGGGAGATTCTGCGTTTTTCCGAATGGCGGCGCGTCACCCCCGGTTCTCTGGTGCTGCACGACGGCGCCAGAGGCGAGGTATTCGCCTTCGTCGCCGCCGGTCAATTGGCTGTCAGCAAAGACGACACGCCGCTCGACGTGCTCTGCCGTGGCGACTGTTTTGGCGAAATGGCCGTGCTCAACCGCCGGACGCCGACGCGCAGCGCCGATGTCACGGCGCTGACCGAAGCCGACATCGTCATCGTCAGCGGCGAGGCCCTGAAAAAAGCCTCCGACGCCTGCCGCCTGCACTTCTACCAGAGTTTCGTCGACGTTCTCAGCAATCGGCTGGACATCGCCAACCAGCGCCTGGCCGCAGCCGCCTCGCCATTACTTCCGACGCTCCCGGAAGCCTGATCCAGTGCGGGTTCGGGACGTTTTTTGCCCCTCGCTTGTTGGTCAATTTATTAGTAATTTATAATATTCAAACAGTCGCGCCATCCGGCGGGACGCCCTATGCCCAAGGAACGCCATGTACCGCACGCTCGTCGACGCAACGCCGCTGATTCAAGTCAATACCGGCAAACATCAAGCCACTTACGCCCTCGACGGTTCGCTGATGAACCCGCTCGAAGCCTTTTACGCAACGCTGGCCGGTTGCGCCGCCGTTTTTGCCAAAAAAGCCTGCAAGGCGCTCGGCGTCTCGGCGGTAGGTATTGATATTTCCTGCAAGCCCTTCGCCGGGCCGGGCGGGCCGATGACTTTGGGGCGCTTTCGCACCGAAGTCCGTTTTCCCGAAGGCTTTGACGCCAGCGCCAAAGCCGCCGTGCTGCAAAGCATCGCCGACTGCGCGGTCAAGGAAGTGGTCAAGGACGGCGCGAATATCGACTTTCAGGTGGTCGAAATCTAACTTCAGGGTTCAGGATTCAGGTTACAGGGTTCAGTATTTATGCGCGGGCCAACCCTCACCCGGTACAACCCGCCCCCCCTTTACGTTTTAACCCGGGGACATTGTTTACATCTCATTGCTCGTGCCAGCGGTTCGCTGGTGCGATCTTGCCGGTTCTTTCATCCAA
>JAITWU010000281.1 GCA_031285115.1 Azonexus sp.
GGCGCTTACGTTACCGCGATCAGCGGTATGCAGGACTGGGATGTCTATCTGCGGCGCGTTGGCGAGGCGCTCGACATGCCGCCCTCGCGCCCGCCCGGTATCGGCATTGCCGTCGTCAACGCCGATGCCGCCAGCCATCACGATTGCCACTGAAAAGGAGCGCGCATGAAAGCATTTCCCATCCCGGTTGTCGCCTTCGGCCCCGGTTCGCATGACGAGGAGCAGCTCGACTACCTGCCCATGCCCACCGACATGGCGACCTACCGCCCGCCGCAACTGCCGGAGCCGGAACAAATCAGCGGTCTGGCAAAAGCCGCTCAGGCGCTCCATGCGGCGCTCGATTCGCTCGACCGGACGGCCAATGGCGGCGAGTCCGTCCAGACGCCGCTGCTCGGCTTGCCGCCGGATGATATTCGCCTCATCAACCAGATTCTCGGCGAGGGCGAAGCCAGCGCCATCGTGCGCCTGCCGGGCGACCTCGAAATCCAGGTTCAGGAATCGGTCTTCGCTGGCGTCTGGCGCTTGTTGAGCTGGCGGCGGGAAGCCGGTCAGCCAGCGCTGCTGGTCGACGATGTGATCGAAGTGGGGCCAGCGCCGACGCTCTTTCGCGCCATTGCCGCCGAAGATGTCTGGTCGCGTGACGACTGGCCGCAATGGCAGGGCGCTTTGCCGCCCAATGTGCAGAGCGCGCCGATCCTGCTCGCCGAACTGCGCGACCAGACCAACCGCTGGCGGCCCGGCCAGCCGCCGCATGTGGTCAATCTCTCGCTGCTGCCGGTTTCGCCCGAGGACATCGCTTTTCTCGACCATCATCTGGGTACCGGTCGCGTCCTGATGCTTTCGCGCGGCTACGGTAATTGCCGCATTTCCAACACCCGGCTTCCCAACTGCTGGCGGGTGGTGTATTACAACTCCATGGACAAAGTGATCCTCAATACCGTCGAAGTGGTCGATATGCCCGAAGTGGCTATGGCCGCGCCGGAAGACCTGCGCGATTCCCGCGAGCGCCTGGGCGACGTGCTGGCTTACTTGCAGGCGTGAAGCCGAATATGTCAGGCGCTGAACATTTCGCGGGTTTTGAAGGCAGCTACCTCGGGCGGGCCGAGGCGCTCCGCCCCGATTCGCGCCTCGAATGCAAAATCTGCTGGTGGGTCTATGACCCGGCGGCGGGCGATGCGCAATGGCAGATTCCGCCCGGCACGCCGTTTGCCGAACTGCCGCCGCACTGGCGCTGCCCGAATTGCGACTGCGCCCCCGACCAATTCATGCTGCTGCCCGATGAGCCAGGCTGAATCCCTGTCGCCCGTCGCCTTCGGCCAGCGCCTCGCCGCCCTCGTCGCGCACTTCGAGCGCGTCCAGGTCGAGCGCATGAGCGGCGTCCCGCTCCTCAACGCCGCGCTCTTTGTCGAAGCCATCGGTTTCATCTGGCAGGAGGAAAAAGACGGCCTCATCGCCGAGGGCATTCTCATCACGCCCTGGTTCATGAGCCTGTGGCGTCTCCCGGCGCAACATCTGCCGCTCGGCGACCGGGTCGGGCAGAGTGTGGCGCGTCATTTTGGCAGCGAAAGTTTTGATTTCATGACCGCTTTCGACCCGGCCATCGGCTACCACGAAAGCTGCGCCCTGTTCTCGCCGATGCACGATTTCGCCAGTCAGGAAGATGCCCGCAACACCGCGCTGGCGGCGCTCGCCCAACTGCGTCCGGTGGTGGTTGCGTCGCCCGCCGCGTCGTCCACCGCATCGCCGCCCGTCCCATCGCGCCGCGCCTTTCTGCTGCGGGGCCTCGCTTGACGGCGATTCAATCCCTCGCCGCCCTGACCGGCGAATTGCGCCTGACCCCCGGCGCGCCGTTGCCGGGCAATCTCGCCAGCACGCGCCCGGCGCTCGCGCCGCGTCTTTCTCCGGGGCGTTCCGCCAGCGAACTACCGGCCCTGCTGGCGGCGCTGTTCAGCCTGTGCGGCGAGGCGCACCGCCTGTGCGCCCAACTCGCTATCGCCGCCGCCGCGCCGGAATTGCCGCCGCCCGCCATGCCCGCGCTCAGTGAGCGGCTGCGGCGCGAAACGGCGCTCGAACATGTCCGCCGCATCGGGCTGGATTGGCCGCGCCTGCTTGACGCCAGCGCCGCCCAGGCGGCGGCGGAAAGTCTGCGCCGTTGCCCGCTGTCGTCGCGCCGTGGCGGTGACGGTGACGACTGGCTGGCCCTGCGCGGCTGGATCGCCAGCGACCTCCTGCGCTTTCCCGGCGATGCCTGGCTCGCCGCCTGGGATGCGCAGGGCGCTGCCTGGCTGCGCGACTGGAGCCAGCGCGGCGACGGCTGGCTCGCCGCCATGCTGCGTCTCGCGCGGGAGGCCGATGACCCGACGCCGGTCGCGCCAACCCTCGCCCTGCGCCCGCCCGCGCCGGATACCGCTGACGAATGGCGGCAATTTGGCGCGGCGCTCGAAGCCACGCCGCAGCTCGCCCTGCAACCGCGCTGGCGCGGTGTTTGCGCCCACACCGGAAGCTGGAGCCGTCGGCGCAACCCGGCCAATCCGCCGCCGTTGACCGCCTGGGCCACGCTCGGCGCGCGCATCGCCGAGTTGATCCGCCTCAGCCAGCCAGCGCAATCAGAGGCCACAGCAACAACCCCGCTCCTTTTGGGCGGGCGGGACGATCACATTCAGACGGCTGGCGCGGCGACCCCGGCGGGGCAGGGCGCGGCTTTGCTCTCATGCGGGGCGCTCGCCACCGGCCCGCGCCGGGGGCTGGCCTGGGTCGAAATGGCGCGTGGCCTCCTGCTGCATCAGGTGACGGTGGACGGCGCGGGCGAGGCGGCGACTGTCCGCGCCTGTCAGGTCGTCGCCCCGAGCGAATGGAATTTCCACCCCGAAGGCGTGGTCGCCCAGGCGCTGGCGCGGCTGCCGCCCGCTTGCCCGGCGGACGAAGCGTTACGCCGCGTCCATCTCCTGATCGCCGCCTTCGATCCCTGCCTGCCTTTCACCGTCGCCCGCGCGGAGGCCAGCCATGCATGAAGCCAGTCTTGCTGGCGGCGTCTTGCAGTTGGTTGAAGACACGGCGGCGCGCGAGCGTTTCAAGCGCGTGCTGACGCTGCGGCTCGAAGTCGGGCAACTTGCTGGCGTCGATACCGGGGCGCTGCGCTTTGCGCTGGAAAGCCTCGCCCCCGGCACCTTGCTCGACGGCGCGACAATCGCCATCGACGAGCCGCCGGGCGAGGCGTGGTGCCTCAATTGCAGCCGCAGCGTGGCGCTTGCCCAGCGCGGCGAGCCTTGCCCGGCGTGCGGCAGCTATCAATTACAAGCCACCGGCGGGACCGAATTGCGCGTGGTGGATATGGAAGTCGAAGATATTTAGCAAGAGGAGAACAAAAAATGTGTGTCGTCTGTGGATGTGGTAACGCTCAATCAACCGTCGAAACCCCGGCTCACGCCGACCCGGCCAGCGGCGACCTGCACTTTGGCGCGGGCGCGGCGCGGGTCTCGGTGCCGGGCATGAGCCAGTCGCGCGCCCTGCGGCTGGAGGAGGACATCCTCGGCGCCAACAACCGGGTCGCCGCGCAAAATCGCGCCCACTTCGCGGCGCACGGCATCACCGCGCTCAACTTCGTCTCCAGCCCCGGTTCGGGCAAAACGACGCTGCTCTGCCGCACCATCGAGGCGCTCAAGGCCCGCGCCCCGGACTGCCGCATATCGGTTATCGAAGGCGACCAGCAAACCAGCTTCGACGCCGACCGCATCCGCGCCACCGGCGCGCCCGCGATTCAGGTCAACACCGGCAAAGGCTGCCATCTCGACGCGCCGATGGTGGCAGCGGCGTTTGCGCGGCTGCACGGCGATGACCATCACCACGATCATGGTCACGATCACAGCCATGACCACGGCCATCACCACGATCACAGCCACGGCCATCACCATCATGACCATGCGCACACGCACGGCCTGCTGTTCATCGAAAACGTCGGTAACCTCGTCTGTCCCGCCGTCTGGGATCTTGGCGAAGCGGCCAAAGTCGCCATCCTCTCGGTCACCGAGGGCGAGGACAAGCCGCTCAAATACCCCGACATGTTCGCCGCCGCCGCGCTCTTGCTCATCAACAAGGTCGACCTGCTGCCGCATTTGAATTTCGACATGCAGCGCTGCATTGAATACGCCCGCCGCGTCAATCCGGCCATCGAAATCATCCCGCTATCGGCCACCAGCGGCGAGGGCATGGAAGCCTGGCTGCACTGGCTCGACCACCAGAGCGGCTGCC
>JAITWU010000324.1 GCA_031285115.1 Azonexus sp.
TCGCCAGTACCATCCACAGCCCTGCAACCCAACGCCAACGCATTTTGATCCACCCAGATGGCGAGCAATTCCATGCGCATCAACTGCTTCCTGTGTTCAGTATAGCTCGCTACAGGCAATAGGCATATGACAAACAAATGACCATAGTGTCATGAATTGCCAACCTTCCCAGGGCCAGAGCATCAAATTCCCTGTCATTTCAAGGCAGTGCTGAGAACTCGCCCGTAAATAAGCCAATCATTACTTCGCGCTCGCCTACCCCTCCACCAAGCTGCGCAAGGTTCCCCTCCCCATTGCTTAGCAACGGGGAGGATTGAGCGTTAAAGAATTTTGATGCTCCAGCCCTGCCAACCTTCCTGATAGCGTCGTCATTGCCAGAATTGGCAATTGCTCTGCTCAAAAGTGAGTCAAGCCAATTCGATCAGGCAATCCTGTAGCGGGAAGTAAATCGCCAGCCGCAGCGGCAGGGCGCCGCCGGAAAACAGGGCGGCGTAGCGTTCGAGTTGCGGGCGGTATTCGGCGGCGCGGGCGGGGAGTTCGCCAGCGGCGCAATGGACGGTTTTGTAGTCGATGATCCAGCGGCAGCCGTCGGCGACGAAACAGCGGTCGATGATGTGGCGGGTGATGGCGTTATCGGCGTCAAGGCTGCTCCAGCCCTGCTCCGCGCCAGACTCGGCGTGGTCGGCGAGGAGCCAGCGGCCAGTGGCCGAGGCGAGCGTGCGGCAGATGGCGGCGACGGCTTCGCTCGCTGCTTTTTGCGCGGCGGCGGCGGGTTGGCCCTGCGCTTCCAGCCAGCGCCGCCAGGCGGGTTCGAGGGCGGTGACGCGCTCGCTTGTCCAGGCGCTCAGGCCATCGCGGGCGATGAATTCGAGCGCCCGGTGAACTAGCGTGCCGAGGGTGGTTTCGAGGGAGGGGGAAAAATCCCCTTCTTGTGCGGATGTGTCGTCAAAGCCCCTCGCCCCTTGCGAAAGATGGGTTGGGGCGGGGGAAGCATTGAGTTCCTCCGGAAGCGCCAGCGTTTTCAAACGCAGCAGCGGCGAGACGAAAGTCGCCGGGTCGATTGATGGCGCGGCTATCGTGGCGGGCGCGCGCGCCGCCCGCGCGGCTGCGAATAGCGGCTGGGCGACGTTCGGCCACAGCAGACGGAGCAGGCTGCCGGAGGGCGGCGGTTTGAGGCCGTCGTCCTTGTTGTCATCGGCGGCGGTAGCGCCGACCAGATGCAGGCGGCGAATGGCGCGGGTGGCGGCGACGTAGAGGAGGCGTTCCGTTTCATGCTCGCCGCGCCGGGCTTCCAGTCGGCGGAGGTAGTCGTAGGCCAGCGGTTCGTCCCCGCCTGTTCCTTTGGCTTTGAGCGGCGCGACCAGGAGGCGCTCGCGGCCATCGGGGGCGACGATTTCGTCCCACAGGAGAAGGCTCGCTTCGTTGGCGGGCGTCGTCCGGTGCAGGCCGGGGACGATCACGGTGTCAAATTCGAGGCCCTTGGCTTTGTGCACGGTCATCATCTGCACTGCGCCGCCTGCCGGGTCGGTGGGGGCGAAGAGTTCGGCGGTTTCCCGCGCCAGCGTCGCGGCATCGAGTTTGCCCGCTGCCGTCAGGCGGTCGAGCAGGGCGAAAAAGGCGCTGATGTCGGCGAGCTTGGCCGCCGCTTCGAGACAGCGCGGGCCGCCGAGGAGCAGCCATACGGCTTCCAGCCAGCGCCGGGGATGTTGCCGCTCGCGGTGGGCGAAAGCAAGATCGAGAATTGCCCGAACGTGGCGAAGACGCGCCTGCCCGTCAGGCGAGAGGCGGGTCAGCCGCGCCTCGTCCTGCATCAACTGCCAGAGGGTCGCCTGACGGTCGTCGCCAGCCAGCGCGTGCAGGTCGGCGAGCGTCAGGCCGCACCACGGGGCGCGCAGCAGGGCCAGCCAATGGACGCGGTCGGCGCGGTGATGGAGGGCGCGGAACAGGGTCAGCAAATCCTGCACATGCTGGCGGTCGGCGAGCGGCTCGATGTCGACGGCCTGAAAGCGCAAATCCGGGGCGCGGCGGCGGATTTCGCCAGCCAGCGCGTCGAGATGGCTGCGGGCGCGGACGAGCACGGCGATGCTTTGTTCGGGCGCTTTGCGGCGCTCGTCAAGGATGATGTCGAGGACGCAGCGGGCTTCGACGGCGGCGGCGTCATCGGCGATCAGGGCGTGGATGGTGACGGCGCTGTCTGCCTGCGCCGGGCGCGTCGCCGCCGACGGGGCGTAGCGCACGGCCCCGGTTTCCGGCGCGTCGGCAGGCGGAAAAATGGCCGGGAAAACGTCGTTAACCCAATCGACAATGGCCGGATACGAGCGGTTGTTGCGCAAGAGGCGCAGGTGTTCGAGGCGGATGTCGCCGATGCCGCGCTCGCGCACGCGCAGAAAGAGGCCGACATCGGCCTTGCGGAAGCGGTAGATGGACTGCATCGGGTCGCCGACGACGAACAGGGTGCGCCCGTCGCCCGCCGTCCAGCCGCGCGTGAGCCGCGCAATCAGGGCGACCTGGCCGGGGCTGGTGTCCTGAAATTCGTCGATGAGCAAATGGCGGATACGGTAATCGAGCGCCTGGGCGAGGTCGGTCGGCGCTTCGTCATCACCCAGAGCCAGCCCGGCGCGGGCGGCGATTTCGATGAAATCGACTTCGCCCGCTTCCTGAAAAACCAGCCACAACTGCCCGGCGGCGAGCCGCAGGAGACGGGCGAAATTGCCGATGGTGGCCCATTCGTCATCGCTCAAAGCGGGCGGCGGCAGCTTGCCGAGGGCGGCGAGGCGCTGTTCGAGGCCGGGCAGCGCGGCCAGATCGGCCAAGGCTTCGGCCATCGCTTTTTTCGGTTCCGGCTGGTTGGCGGGAAAGCCGATGTTTTTGGTCAGGCTTTTTCTCAGTGTGCCGGTCGTCGTCAGCAAAAGGCTTGTCAGCGCCCGCCAGCGCGGCAGATCCGCCACCGTGACGGCAAGCGGCGTCTGCCATTCGGCCAGCGGACCGAGCAGTTCCGCCACGTTGGCGGCGGCAAAACGGGCGAGCGGCATGAGCCGCGCCTGCCAGTGGTCATCGAGCAATTCACAGGCGGCGGCGAGATCGCGCTCGATCAGCGCAGCAAAAGCGGCTTCGACCTCGGCCCGCAGCCCGGCCTCATCGAGTCGTCCGGCGTGGTGCAGCCACTGGTCGCGGCGGGCCAGCATGGCGACGAGCAGGGTTTCGAGCCGTCCGGCGTGGTTGTCCATGAAAGCGAGCGCGGCGGCCACCACGTCAGCATCCGGCGTCTCTGCTTCGACCATCGCCAGCGTCCGGCGGGCGGCGCTGGCGTAGTGGGCGGCAGCGTCATCGGTGACGGCGGGCTGGCTGCCGAAGCGGCTCAAATAGGGCATCTGCCGCACGAGGCTGGCGCACAGCGCGTCCAGCGTGGTAATCCGCAGCCGTCCGGGGTGGGTCAAGAGTTGCCAGCCGCGCGCCGCATCATGGGCGAGCGCCGCGCTGGCGAGCGCGAAGGTCTGCTGCTTGTGCGCCTCGGCGGGCGGCGTTCCGGCGGCGGCCCGTTCGAGGCTGCCGAGAATGCGGTCGCGCATTTCGCTCGCCGCCTTGTTGGTAAAAGTCAGCGCCAGCGCCTCTTCCGGCTGCTCGACCACCGCCAAAAGGCGCAGATAACGCTGGGTCAGGAGTTCGGTCTTGCCCGCCCCGGCGGGCGCTTCGACGATGAATGAGGCGATTTCCAGCGCCCGCTCGCGGGCGGCGGCGTCTTCGAGAAGGCGCTCGGGCATCCGGCGGTCAGGCAGTCTGCTGGAGGCAAACGACGCCAGCGGCGGCGGCGAGCGCCGCGACTTCAGCGCCGAGGGCGGCGTCGCCACGGTAAATGAGGCGGTCGATGCCAGCCGCGCACAAGCCCTTGATCGCCGCCGTGTCGCCTTGCAGCAGATTGAGCACGCCAGCGGGCCAGTGGCTGCGGGCCGACAGCTCGCACAGCGCAAAAACCGCCCCCGGCGCTTTTGGACTCGGCTTGACGACCACCGTCGCGCCCGCCAGCAGCGCCGGTGTCATCGCCGCAGCGAAGGCCGACAGGGGGCGCGTCGCATCGACGACGATGCCAGCGATGCCGGTTTCGCCGACAGCGGTGTCGCGCAGCGCGGCAATGGCGGCGGCGACTTCAGCGGCGGCTTCGTTTTCATCAAGGGCGATTTCCTGCCGCAACAGGCTCGCAAAGTGCTCGCGGTAACGCTCAAGACCATCGGCCAGCGCGGCGAGGCAGTTCCGGCGGGCGTTCAAACCCAGCGCCGCCCATTTCGGCTGGGCCGTCCGCGCCGCCAGCACGGCCTGAACGGCCTCGGTCGCGCCGCACAGCGGCACCCGATGGGTCACGGCGCCAGTCTGCGGATGGACTGCGTCATAGAGCGCCTCGCCCATCGACAGGTAGGCGTGGCCATTGATCCACAGCGGAATGGCGCGCGGGCCGTCAGCGGTAAATTCCATCTTCAGCTTCTCTTTCTTGCCGTCCCAAGGCCCATGCTAATATCGCGCGGCACAGGAAGGCCCCAAAACAGGCAATGCTACTCAAACCACCACAATAAAGGAATGCCGTTGTCCGACCAAGCTGGCGAATCCGCCAAAACGCCCGGTTCCATTCAGGTCATCGAGCGCATGATGTCGCTCCTCGACGCTCTCGCCGCCGCGCCGGATGCCGCCAGTCTCAAGCATCTGGCGGCGGCGACCGGGCTGCATCCGTCAACCACCCACCGCATTCTCGCCGCCATGAGCCAGGCGCGTTTCGTCGAGCGGCAGGAAGCGGGCACTTACCGCCTCGGCATTCGTCTCCTCGAACTCGGCCATATCGTCAAATCGCGCATCAATCTGCGCGAAGTCGCGCTGCCTTTCATGCAGGCGCTGCATGAGCAGATCGGCGAAGCGATCAATCTCGGCATCCGCCGCGATGACGAGATTGTTTATCTCGAACGCACCTCCTCGGGCCGCTCGCTGGTGCGCGTGGTTTATCTCGTCGGCGGTCGCGCCCCGCTGCATCTCACCTCGCTCGGCAAGCTCTTTCTCGCCGCCGACAGCCCGCAGCAAGTGCGCGACTATGCGAGCCGCACCGGGCTGCCGGGCAAAACGCCGCATTCGCTGACGACGCTCCCGGCGCTCGAAAAGGAACTGGACAACGTGCGCCGCCACGGCATCGCCCGCGATAACGAAGAAGCCGAACTCGGCCTCAAATGCGTCGCCGCGCCGATTTACGACGACGAAGGCGCAGTCGTCGCCGCCCTCTCGGTCTCAGCCCCGGCGGAGCGCCACGACCCGGACTGGGTCAATGCGCTCGGCCAGACGGCGGATGCGGTCTCACAGGCGATCGGTTATTGCGGCAAAAGCAGTGGCAAAAACGGCAAAAAATAAAAAGGGCCGCCAATGGCGGCCCGGTGCAGTCAAAACGGACAAAATCAGGTTGAACGCCGGGCGTTGACCACGCTGCTATTGGCGCTTTCCATCCAGCGTTTGATGCGGTTGGCGTCGCCGACGCGGGTCATTTTGCCGTTCGAGTCGAGCAGCACGATGACCACCGGCTTGCCAGCGACTTTGGCCTGCATGACCAGACAGCGGCCCGCTTCAGCGGTGAAGCCGGTTTTCGAGAGGGCGATTTCCCAGTTGTCGCTGCGGACCAGGGTGTTGGTATTGACGAATTCGCGGATGCGGCCATGCAGCTCCAGTTGCGCTTCGGCAGTCGTCGAGTAGTGGCGGATTTCCGGGTAACGGGCGGCGGCGGCGACCATGCGGGCGAGATCGTGGGCGGTCGAGACATTGTTGGAGGATAGGCCGGTTGGCTCCTCGAAATGGCTGCGCGACATGCCGAGCGTTGCCGCCTTGCGGTTCATGGCCTGGACGAAAGCGGGCAAACCGCCGGGATAATGCCGCCCCAAGGCGCTGGCGGCGCGGTTTTCCGACGACATGAGGGCGAGCAGCAGGGCGGTTTCGCGCGTCATCGTGGTGCCGACCGAGAGGCGCGAGGTCGTGCCTTTCAGGGAATCGACATCTTCTTCGCCAATGCTGATGACTTCGTTGAGATCGAGACCCGCGTCGAGCACGACCATCGCCATCATCAGCTTGCTGATCGAGGCAATCGGCTGCACGGCGTCGGATTGTTTTTCGACAATGGCTTCGCCGCTGCTTTGGTCGAGCACCAGCACCGACGAGGATTGCAGGGCCAGCCGCCCCGGCTCGCTATCGGCCAGGCTGGCGTGCCGCGCGGCTTTTCCGGGGGCGGCGTTGGCCTTTGCTTTATTCGCCGTCTTGCTGCCGTGCTTGGCCCCCGCCTTTTTGGCGGCGGCCTTTTTAACCGCTGGCGTCTCTTTTTTGGCGCTGACGGCTGCGGCAGGCAGCGTCAAGCCCAACATGGCGGCAGCCAGAAGCGCCGCGCTCAATTTGCCCTTCATCATGTTCTCCTGCTCACGGCGAGAATGGTTGGCAGTTTAACAAGATATGTCATTTTTTCAATATAAATAGGTAGATGCAACGATCACTTAAAGTTTCGGCTCAACCGGCTTCGACCACCGTCAGCGCCGTCATGTTGGCGATGCGGCGCACGGTCGCCGTCGGCGTCAGGATATTGACCGGCTTGGCTGCGCCAAGGAGGATCGGGCCGACGGTCAGGTTGTCGCCCGCCGCCACTTTGAGCAGGTTGAACGAGATATTGGCGGCGTCCAGCGTCGGCATGACCAGCAGGTTGGCCTGCCCCTTGAGGCGCGAGTTGGGGAAGGCGGCCTGCCGGATAGTCTCGTCGAGCGCCGCGTCGCCGTGCATTTCGCCTTCGACTTCGAGTTCCGGCGCGCGTTGCCGCAAGAGATCGAGCACGGCGCGCATTTTGAGCGATGTCGGCGTGTTTTCGGTGCCGAAGGTGGAGTGCGAGAGCAGCGCGACCTTGGGCGTCATGCCGAAATTGCGGATGGTTTCGGCGGCGAGCAGCGTCATGTCGGTCAACTGGGCGGCGCTCGGGTCGTAATTGACATAGGTGTCGCCAATGAACACCGTGCGGTCGGGCAGCATGAGGAGATTCATCGTGTAATAGCGATCCAGCCCCGGCTGCATACCGATGACGTTCTGGACATATTCGCGGTGCGTTTCGTGACGGCCAAAGGTGCCGCAGACGAGGCCGTCGGCGTAACCGAGGCGGACCATCAGCGCGCCGTAGAGCGTCGCCCGGCGGCGAATTTCGCGGCGGGCGTAATCGGGCGAGACGCCCTTTCTTTCCATGAGGCCGTGGTAAGCCCGCCAGAATTCATCGAAATGCTGGTTGAAGAAGGCGCATTCTTCGTGGTCGCCATAGATGACTTCGTAATCGCTGCCTTCGCGCAGGCGCAGGCCCGCCGTTTCGATGCGCCGCCGGATTTCCGCCGGACGGCCGATCAGCACCGGCGCGATGATGCCCTCGTCACGCGCCACCTGCACCGCCCGCAGCACTCGCTCATCCTCGCCTTCGGCAAAGACGATGCGCTTGGGCGCGAGCTTGGCCTGGGCGAAGACCGGTTTCATGATGAGGCCGGAGTGGTAGACGAATTCATTGAGCCGCTGAAGATAAGCCGTCCAATCCTTGATTGGCCGCGTGGCGACGCCGGAATCCATCGCCGCCTGGGCGACGGCGGGGGCGATTTTGACGATCAGGCGCGGATCGAAAGGCTTGGGAATGAGATATTCCGGCCCGAAGCCGGAAATCTTTTCGCCATAAACCGTGGCGATCACTTCCGACTGCTCGGCCCGCGCCAGTTCGGCGATGGCCTTGACCGCCGCCATTTTCATCGCCTCGGTAATGGTCGTCGCGCCGACATCGAGCGCGCCGCGAAAAATGAAGGGGAAGCAGAGCACATTGTTGACCTGGTTCGGGTAATCCGAACGGCCAGTGCCGATGATGGCGTCGTCACGCACGGCCTTGATCTGTTCCGGCAAAATTTCCGGCGTCGGGTTGGCGAGCGCCATGATGACGGGCTTGGCCGCCATTTGCGCCACCATCTCCGGCTTCAACACGCCGCCCGCCGAGAGGCCGAGAAACACGTCGGCCCCGCCGATGACTTCGGCCAATGTCCGGGCCGCCGTCTGTTTGGCGTAGCGCCCCTTGATCTCGTCCATCTCCTCGACGCGGCCTTCATAGACCACGCCCTTGATGTCGGTGACCCAGATATTGCCGACCGGCGCGCCGAGCATGACCAAAAGGTCAAGACAGGCCAAGGCCGCCGCGCCCGCGCCGGAAGCGACGATTTTGACCGTCGCAATATCCTTGCCGACCAGTTGCAGGGCGTTCAATATCGCCGCGCCGACGACGATTGCCGTGCCGTGCTGGTCATCGTGAAAAACCGGGATTTTCATCCGCTCGCGCAGCTTCTTTTCGATGTAGAAGCATTCCGGCGCTTTGATGTCTTCGAGATTGATGCCGCCGAAGGTCGGTTCCAGCGAGGCGATGGTGTCGATCAATTTATCCGGGTCGCGCTCGTCGATTTCGAGGTCGAAAACGTCGATATTGGCGAATTTCTTGAACAGCACGCCCTTGCCTTCCATCACCGGCTTGGCGGCGAGCGCGCCAATCGCGCCCAGGCCGAGCACCGCCGTGCCATTGGTGATGACGCCGACGAGGTTGGCGCGCGAAGTCAGCGTGCCCGCCTCACCCGGATTGCTGGCGATTTCCTCGCAGGCGAAGGCGACGCCGGGCGAATAGGCCATCGACAGGTCGTACTGGTTGGTCAATTCCTTGATCGGCGTCACCGCGATTTTGCCCGGCCTCGGCTGGCGGTGGTAATAGAGCGCGGCCTCGCGCAACTGCTTGGGGTCCATGACGATCTCCGTTTTGTATGCTGAAACACGGTTTTGGAGAGCGGCGGATAGTACCACGCGCCCGGCCCGCGTTCCGGCTGCGACAAGCCAAACGATGCCCGTCATATGGATGTTTCGCCGGATTTGGCAGATAATTATGAGCTTCCCAGCCGATCGCCCAACCGCTTTCAGTCTTGGCGGCGAGCCTCGGCGCTTAACAAAAACTGGCTGCGCCAGTTACTTGGAGAGAGGTATCGCCATGACCGCCCCGCTGAATGCTCCCGCTTACGTCAAACACGAAGGTCTGAAAAAATGGGTCGGCGAAATCGCCGAACTGACCCAGCCTGACCGCATTTACTGGGCCGACGGTTCGCCGGAAGAATACGACCGCCTGTGCGCCGAAATGGTCAAGGCTGGCACGCTCATCAAGTTGAACGAAGCCAAACGCCCCAATTCCTACCTCGCTTTTTCCGACCCATCGGATGTCGCCCGCGTCGAAGACCGCACCTACATCTGCTCGGCCAAAAAAGAAGACGCCGGGCCGACCAACAACTGGGAAGAACCCGCCAAAATGCGCGCCACCCTCAACGGCCTGTTCAAGGGCTGCATGAAGGGCCGCACGATGTACGTGATTCCCTTCTCGATGGGGCCGCTCGGCTCGCCGATCGCCCATATCGGCGTGGAAATATCCGATTCCGCCTATGTCGTCGTCAATATGCGGACGATGACCCGCATGGGGGCCAAGGTCTTCGACGTACTCGGCAGCGACGGCGAATTCGTCCCCTGCGTGCACACCGTCGGCGCGCCGCTCGCCGCTGGCCAGCAGGACGCCAAATGGCCGTGCAACCCGACCGTCAAATACATCGTGCACTACCCGGAAACCCGCGAAATCTGGTCTTACGGCTCCGGCTACGGCGGCAACGCGCTACTCGGCAAAAAATGCTTTGCGCTGCGCATCGCTTCCAACATGGCCCGCGATCAAGGCTGGCTCGCCGAACACATGCTCATTCTCGGCGTCGAATCGCCCGCCGGTGAAAAATCCTATGTCGCCGCCGCCTTCCCCTCGGCTTGCGGCAAAACCAATTTCGCCATGCTCATTCCGCCAGAACCGTTGAACGGCTGGAAGATCACCACCATCGGCGACGACATCGCCTGGATCAAGCCGCGCGTCGATAAAGACGGCGTCACCCGCTTCTACGCCATCAACCCGGAAGCCGGTTTCTTCGGCGTCGCCCCCGGCACCTCGGAAAAAACCAATTACAACGCGCTCGCCACGCTCAAGGAAAACATCATTTTCACCAACGTCGCGCTGACCGACGACGGCGATGTCTGGTGGGAAGGCTTGACCAAGGAAGCCCCCGCCCACCTCATCGACTGGCAAGGCAAGGACTGGACGCCCGCCGACGGCAAGGCCGGAAAGAAGGCGGCGCACGCCAATTCGCGCTTTACCGCGCCCGCCAGCCAGTGCCCCTCGGTCGACCCGGCCTGGCAAGACCCGGCGGGCGTGCCCATTTCCGCCTTCGTTTTCGGCGGTCGCCGCGCCACCACGGTGCCGCTTGTCTATCAGGCGTTCAACTGGAATTACGGCGTCTACATGGCCGCCACCCTCGGCTCCGAAACCACCGCCGCCGCCTTCGGCCAACAAGGCGTAGTGCGCCGCGACCCGTTCGCCATGCTGCCCTTCTGCGGCTACCACATGGGCGACTACTTCAATCACTGGTTGCAGATGGGCAAAACGGTGGACGCGACGCCCAAGATTTTCTGTGTCAACTGGTTCCGCATGAACGAACAGGGCGAATTCATGTGGCCCGGCTTTGGCGACAACATGCGCGTCCTCAAATGGATCGTCCAGCGCTGCCAGGGCCGCATCGCCGCCAAAGAAACCGTACTCGGCTGGATGCCCAGATTCGAGGACATCGACTGGAGCGGCCTTGCTATCGACAAGGCCGACTTTGACGCCCTCACCAGCATCGACACCGACGCCTGGAAAGCGGAACTCGCCAGCCACAAGGAATGGTTCGCCAGCATGGGCGAAAAAATGCCACGCGAACTCGTCCTGAAGCGCGAACTGTTTGAAATGGGCATTTTCCGCGACGCCGCCTGAGCGAAAGCTGATCAACCACAAAACGGCCACCTGCGAGTGGCCGTTTTGTTGCGACCATATTATTCCATTTTTAGATCAAGCGAGTACGCGAAGACGAAGCGCAGACAGTGCTATTGCACGGCAAGCGAAGTCGACAAAGTAATCGTTTGATCTGGAAATGGAATTAGAGCGTTTTTCTTTATCCATACGCATAGCGCACGCTCCCCGGCCTCACCCATTGAGGAGGAGGAAAACCGCACACATTTCCAGACGCATTGCGTTGGGAATGGAATTACGCCGCGCCGCCGATCAGGCGCAGCAGTTCTTCGCCGTAATGCGCGACCTTGGCGCTGCCCATGCCGGTGATGCCGGTCAGTTGGCCGTAGCTGGCCGGGCGGGTTTGGGCCAGTTCGCGCAGGGTTTTGTCGTGCAGGATGATGTAGGCGGGGACGCTCTGGGCGCGGGCAGTGTCGGCTCGCCATTGGCGCAGTTTCTCGAACAGGGCTTCGTCGGCGGCGGTGAGCGCGGCGCTGGCGGCGCTCGTGTGGCGCGGTTGAGCGGTTTTGGCGGCGCGGCGGGCGGGGCGGCGCAGTTCGACGCGGCGCTGGCCCTTCAAGACTTCACGGGCGGCTTCGGTTAGTTGCAAAGCGCCGTGTTCGGCCATGTCGACATGGACAAGACCGGCGGCGGCTAATTGGCGGAAGACGCTTTTCCAGGCGTAATCATCCATTTCGCTGCCGACGCCGAAGGTGGGGAGCTGGTCATGGTTCCACTGGCGGATTTTGTCGGTGGCTTTGCCACGCAGAAGGTCGATCAGATGACCGACGCCAAAGCGCATCCCGGTGCGGAAAATGGCGGAGAGCGCCTTTTGCGCCGCCAGGGTGCCATCCCACAATTCCGGCGGCTCGGCGCAGAGATCGCAGTTGCCGCAGGGGGTGTTCGTTTCGCCGAAGTAGTCGAGCAGCACCTGACGGCGGCAGCGCGGCGCTTCGCAGTAGGCCAAGAGCGCGGTCAGGCGCTGGCTTTCGAGAATTTTCTGGCCCTCGCCCGCCGCCGATTCGGCAATGCGCGATTGTTGCAGGGCGACATCCTGCATCCCGTAGGCCATCCAGGCGTCAGCCGGTTCGCCGTCGCGCCCGGCGCGGCCGGTTTCCTGATAGTAGGCTTCGATGCTTTTGGGCAGGTCGAGATGAGCGACGAAACGCACGTCCGGCTTGTCGATGCCCATGCCGAAGGCGATCGTGGCGCACATGATGAGGCCGTCTTCGCGCAGAAAGCGGCGCTGGTTGGCGGCGCGTTCTTCGGCGGGCAACCCGGCGTGATAAGGGAGCGCCGGGTAGCCTTGCTGACTGAGCCAAGCGGCGGTTTCCTCGACTTTCTTGCGCGACAGGCAATAGACGATGCCCGCCTGCCCCCGGCGTCCGGCGAGAAAAGTGAGCAGTTGCTTACGCGCATTGTCCTTTTCGATCACGGTATAGCGGATATTGGGGCGGTCGAAGCTGGAGAGAAAAACGCGCGCTTCGGTAAGGCCCAGCCGGGTCAGCATTTCGTTGCGCGTTGCCTGGTCGGCGGTGGCGGTCAGGGCGATGCGCGGCACTTGCGGGTAGCGTTGGTGCAGGGTAGAGAGTTGCAGATATTCGGGCCGGAAATCGTGGCCCCACTGCGAGACGCAATGCGCTTCGTCAATGGCGAAGAGGGCGAGCTTGCCTGCTTCATACAGCGCATCGAGCATCGCCAGCGTGCGTTCGAGCAACAGGCGCTCGGGGGCGATGTAGACGAGATCGAGCTGGGCCGCGAACATCGCCTGCTCGATGCCTTGCGCCGCGCGCCAGTCGAGCGTCGAGTTGAGGCAGGCGGCCTTGACGCCAAGCTGGGTGAGGGCATCGACCTGATCCTGCATGAGCGCGATGAGGGGCGAAACGACGACGGCGCAACCGGGCCGCAAGAGCGCCGGAATCTGGTAACAGAGACTTTTGCCGCCGCCGGTCGGCATCAAGACCAGGGCGTCGCCGCCGTCTGCGACATGATTGATGATTTCCGCCTGCGCCCCGCGAAAGGCGGGGTAGCCGAAGGTTTCGCGGAGGATGGCGAGAGGGGTGGGCATGGGAATTGTGATCGGCACAGGGTAGGTGGCGTGTAACGAAACCCGCCAGCTATCGTTGTTGATGCCGAATATTGGGTTTTACTACATTCAACCGAAGTTACAGGCCGAGTTTAATATCAACGAATACGTGGGATGAAAACTGGAACCGCGACCGGAGCAGGAGCTGGTGGCGCAGTCAAAAGTTTGTCGTCCCCTTTTGAAGGAATCCCCTGCGCTTTGATTACCTGAAATATTCTTTCGGTAGCCTCTCCATCACCATACCCTCCTTCATCAATCACTGCGCCGATACCAATAAGTCGTTGAGGTTCAAGCATCTTGACCTGTTTGGTACGGAGGAAAGAAGCCAAATCAACCGATGTGAGCCGGGAAAAGTGAATATCCATGAATTGAACATATTTTGTATTGACCATGTTCCATTCCTGAATCAATAAGGATTTCTCCGTCAAGGCGTAGGTACAAAATCTGACGTTGGTAGTGCGCGTCGCATCGGGCGTTCCCAAATATAATTGACATCGGCCATGTTGCAGAATCGGTTCGCTTAACGCGCCTGTATCTTTCTGCAATTTTTCCGGAAAGGTTGCACGTTCATAAAAAACGGTCGCCCGATCCAAAGGTACGGTCTGGCAACCTGTTATAAAAAAACAAACCAGCAAGCACAGAAAAAAACGATTCATCTTTTCTCCAAAATCTCCCATTCACCCTACCTGCAGAGCGGCGGTCGGCAGGATCGCTTCCCGCTGCAAGGCCGTCCCATCCCAGACCAGACATTCGCCCCGATCTTCCCGCCAGTCGGCGAGCACCCAGCGTTCGACGTGGATGCCGTCGACGATGTAGTCGTGCTTGGCTGGCTGGTGGGTGTGGCCGTGGATGAAGGCAGCGTAGCCGTGGGCGCGCAGGAAATCGTCGGTGGCGGCGGCTTGCAGGTCGGTGTAGCCGTTATCGAGCTGGCTGGCTTCGCTCACGGCGCGCAGGTGGGCGGCGATGGCGCGGCGCTCGGCGAGCGGTTTGGCGAGCAGCGCCGCCTGCCAGGCGGGGTTGCGCGATTGGGCGCGAAAGGCCATGTAGGCGGCGTCATCGAGACAGAGGGCGTCGCCGTGCGAGAGAACGAATTGCCAGCCGTCGGCGGTCAGGACGGTCGGGTCAGCCATGAGAGCGACGCCAGCGGCGGCGGCAAAGCCGGGGCCGAGGAGGAAATCGCGGTTGCCGTGGAGCAGGCCGATTTTCAGACCGCTGTCGGCGGCGGCGCGCAGCGCAGCGACGATGCGGGCGTGATAAGGATCGTCGTCGTCATCGCCGATCCAGGCTTCAAAGAGGTCGCCCAGAATGTAGAGGGCCTCAGCCTTGCGGGCGCGACCGGCGAGAAAAGCCAGGAACAAAGCCGTCGCCCCCGGTGAACGGGGCGACAGGTGCAGATCGGCAATGAACAGAATCAAACGATTTCCGCTTTTTCGATAATGACTTCTTCGACCGGCACATCCTGATGAAAGCCTTTGTTGCCGGTTTTGACGGCGCGGATGGCGTCGACCACGTCCATGCCGTCGACTACCTCGCCAAACACGCAATAGCCCCAGCCTTGCCCGGCGGGCGCTTTGAAATCGAGAAAGTCGTTATCGACGGTGTTGATGAAAAACTGGGCAGTGGCCGAGTGCGGGTCGCCGGTGCGGGCCATGGCGATGCTGCCGCGCTTGTTTTTGAGGCCGTTGGCGGCTTCGTTTTCGATCGGGGCCTGGGTGTCTTTTTGTTTCATGCCCGGTTCCATACCGCCGCCCTGAATCAT
>JAITWU010000004.1 GCA_031285115.1 Azonexus sp.
CGATGGTCGATGCCGTCGAGCGGTTTGAGGATGGGGTTGGTGGCGTGGGGGTAGCCGTTGCGGCGGCACCATTGGATGTCGCCGATCCAGACGGTGACGCGGGCGAGTTCGGCGGCGAATTCGTTGATTTCGAGACCAAGGATGTTGTGCGGGCCGGTGTGCATGGTGAGTTCGGCTGGCAGTCCAAGTTCAATGGCTTCGATGTGCGCTCGTTTTTCGATGTCGCGCAAGGCTCTGAGGGAAAGGTAGAGGAAGTTGCCGCTGCCGCAGGCGGGGTCGAGGACGCGGAAGGCTTCGAGTTTTTGCAGAAAGCGGTGGTAACGCTTTTTGGCTTCGTTGTGTGCTCTGGTGCGGGCGCTTTGTTCGTTTTGGGTTTTGGCGGCCTGGCCCTTGATGTCGGCTTTTTGCATGAGGGTGGCGATGGCTGCCCGTTCTTCCGCCCAGGCGCGTTGCAGCGGCGCGGAAACGATCGGGGCGACGAGTTTGGCGATGGTGCCGGTGTCGGTGTAGTGGGCGCCGAGCGGGGCGCGGGCGGTGGGGTCGAGGCCGCGCTCGAAGAGGGTGCCGAAGATGGTGGGGTCGATGGCGCGCCAGTCCATGTCGGCGGCGGCGCGGTGCAGCGCCTTGAGGTCGGCGATGGTGAGTTGGGGGATGGCGATGTGTTTGAAGAGGCCGCCGTTGAACCAGGCGATGTCGTGGTCGCCGTAATCGCCGCCTTTTTGCTGCATGGCGCGAAACAGTTTGTCGATGCGGCGGGCGGCTTTGTCGGCGTCTTCGCCTGCGTGTTTGAGGAGTTCGGTAAAGATGCCGAAGGGGAGCAGGCTTTCGTCTTCGGCAAACATGCAAAAGAGGCACTGGACGAGGAAGTGGGCGACCGGTTGCCCATCGAGGCCGCGCCCGCGCATGGCGGCGGCGAGTTGGGCGAATTGCCCGGCGGCGGCTTCGGTGATGGCGGCGGTGGATTTTTCCGGACGCAGTTTTTCCGGGTCGGTAAAGACCCAGTGGAGGATTTGCCGTTGTTCCGGTTCGCTCAGTTGGTCGATGCGGATTTCGCGCGGTTCATCGGGGTAGCCGGTGAAGGCGGTGTGGATGATGATGCGCTCGCGGTCGCAGACGACGAGGAGCGGCGGGTTGTCGAGTTGCAGGGCGTAGTCGGTGAGTTGTTTGAGGGCGCTATCGAGGTCGCGGCCCGGTTTTTTGTTTTCCCAGCCGAAGCAGCCGCGTTTCCAGACATCGGCCCAGCCATCGCCGCCGCCGGTTTTTTTGGCGCCGCGCTCGAAGCAGTAGTTTTCCGGATCGCGCGGTTTGGCGACGCCGAGGAGGTCGCAGAGGTCGTCAAAATGCGCCTGCGCCCCGGCGCGTTCGGTGAGGGGATTGTTTTTCCAGGTGGCGATGAAGTGTTCGGGGGTCATGGCAGGGCGGCGGGCTGTGGGTGCGGCATTGTTGCTTGCGGCATGAAAAAAGGCGAGCCGGGTTGCCCCGCTCGCCTTTTTGGTTAGCCTGGAAAATTTCGCGCTGTTTCAGCTTTTCTTGATGGGGCAGGTGTTCAGGCCGATGATCCCGTAGGCCGGGCACCAGTTGATCAGGCCGGTGAGCAGCGGGACGACGCCGATCCAGGCCCAGACCGGGCCGCCCATGAGCGCCCAGGCGACCAGGGCGATGCCTGCGACGATGCGCAGAATTTTGTCGATACCGCCAACATTGCTTTTCATACTGATTCCTCCGTTGAAGTTGGGAAGTGCTGCGCGGCGGATTGTGCGCCGCAGGCGCGGCAGGCGTCTGTAACCTGGGTCACGGAGCCAGGGCCAGAACATCAAATTCCCTGTCATTTCAAGGCAGTGCTGAGAATTTGCCCATAAATAAGCCAAGCATGACTTCGCGCTCGCCTACCCCTCCACCATGCTGCGCATGGTCCCCCTCCCCATTGGCTGCGCCAATAGGGAGGATCGAAAACCACGGTAACTCCAAGTTCCTCCCCGTTGCGAAGCAATGGGGAGGGGGACCACGCGCAGCGTGGTGGAGGGGTCAAGGGGTGCAGATAACCAATTTACGGACGGGTTCTTAATCGCCGGTTCTATCAGTCATTGAGCGTTAAAGAATTTTGATGCTCCGGCCCTGGTCACGGAGCGGCGATGCGTTGCAGGCCGGGGCGGTCGGTGAGCGTAATCTGTTCGCGCCCGAGGCTGACCAGCCCTTGCGCGGCGAAGCCTTTGAGGAGGCGGCTGATGATTTCGCGGACACTGCCCAGTTCGTCGGCCAGTTGCTGGTGGGTGATGTTCAGCGTGTCGTTCTGGCGGGCCAGCAGCAGGCGGGCGAGGCGCTGGTCGAGGCGGGCGAAGGCGACTTCTTCGACCAGTTGCATGAGTTCCGTGATGCGCTCGGCAAAGAGATGAAAGACAAAATCGCGGAAGGGCGCGTGGGCAAACATCAATTCGGCAAAAACGGGAATCGGCAGGAGCAAGAGGGTCAGCGGCGTTTCGGCAATGCCACGGGCGTTGTAGTCGCTGCGCCCCAAAAGGCAACTCGATGAAATGATGCAGGAGCCGCCCGGTTCGACCCGGTAGAGCATGAGTTCGCGCCCGTTGGCGGCGCTTTTGCAGACTTTGATGCGACCTTCGAGCAGCAGTGGAAAACCCTGGCACGGCTGCCGTTCGGCAAAAACCTGCGTGCCAGCGGGCAGGCGCATGACGGCGGCGGGTTGCGCCAGGCTGGCCTGCTGCGCTGCCGTCAGCCCCGCCAGCGCCGGGTAGAGGGCGAGAACGCCGGAGAAATCGAGGGCGGCGCTCATTTCATTCGAGCCTCGCCCACACCGGCGCGTGGTCGGAGGGGCGTTCGCGTTTGCGCGGCGCGCGGTCGATACCGGCGGTCGCGCAGCGGGCGGCGAGCGGGGCGGAGAGGAGGATGTGGTCGATGCGTAGCCCAAGGTTTTTTTGAAAACCGAGCATCCGGTAATCCCACCATGAAAAGCTTTTTTCCGGCTGCTCAAAGAGGCGGAAGCTGTCTTTGAGGCCGAGGTCGAGGAGCCGCCGGAAAGCGGCGCGTTCAGGCGGCGAGCAGAGAATGCCATCGGCCCAGGCGGCGGGGTCGTGCACGTCGCGGTCATCGGGCGCGATGTTGTAGTCGCCGCATAAGGCCAGTTGCGGGAAGGCGGCGAGTTCGCCAGCCAGCCACTGATCGAGGGCAGAGAGCCAGCGCAGCTTGTAATCGTATTTGTCGCTGCCGACGGCCTGGCCGTTCGGCATGTAGGCGCTGATGACGCGCACGCCGTCAATCGTCCCGGCGATGAGGCGTTTTTGCTCATCGGCAAACAGCGAGTTGCCGCAAACGATGTCGGTGATCGGCGAACGGGCAAGGAGCGCCACGCCGTTGTAGGTTTTCTGGCCGGAACAGGCGGCGTGGTAACCGGCGGCGGCGATCTCGGCGTGGGGAAAGTTGTGGTCTTCGAGCTTCAATTCCTGCAAGCACAGCACGTCCGGCTGCTGCTCGGCGAGCCAGTCGAGCAGATGCGGCAGGCGGACTTTGAGGGAATTGACGTTCCAGGAGGCGATTTTCATGGCGTGGCTATTGTCGCCTTTTGAGCGAGGGGACGAAACAGCGTCATTTTGACATGCCCGGATTGGCGCAAAAAGGCATGTTGCGGCGAACCCAGGGGCAGAGCATCAAAACTCTTTAACGCTCAATGACTTATAGAACCGGCGATTAAGAAATTGTCCGTAAATTGGTTATCTGCACCCCATTGACCCCTCCACCACGCTGCGCGTGGTCCCCCTCCCCATTGCTTCGCAACGGGGAGGAACTTGGAGCTACCGTGGTTTTCGATCCTCCCTATTGGCGCAGCCAATGGGGAGGGGGACCA
>JAITWU010000061.1 GCA_031285115.1 Azonexus sp.
CGCCTACTGGGTGGCCGATCCGGAGCGCAATGCGGGCTGGGAGCACTGGCTTGAGCACGCCGAGAAAAAATCCGGGAGTTGGTGGGAAGACTGGACGCGCTGGCTGGATGAGCGTTGCGGCCCGCCGGTTGCCGCCTACCCGGTCGCCAGTCGCCGCTTCCCGGCCCTTGCTGACGCGCCCGGCGGCTATGTGCTGGAGAAGTAAGCGCCGCGCCAAAAGCGGACGATTTGACAACCGTCAAAGTGACCTCCGGAGGGGGGCACGACAATCTACCGCCGCCAAACAAGACGAGAAAAAATGACCACGATCCGCACCACAATTCGCACCTTTATGACCGCCGACCATCGTCATTGTGACGATCTGTTCGCCACCGCCGAAGAGGCCGTGGCCAAAGGCGACGCCGCCGCCGGGAAAGCCGCCTTCGGCCATTTTCGCCAGGCGTTGCTCGCCCATCTGGCAGCCGAAGAAATCGACCTGTTTCCAGCCTTTGAAGCAAAAACCGGCATGACCATGGGGCCAACCCGGGTCATGCGCATGGAGCACGAGCAGATGCGGCATCTGCTCGACGAAGCGGAAAAGGCGCTCGAACGGGGCGATGCCGATGACTACTTCGGTCACGCCGAAACCCTGCTGATCATGATGCAGCAGCACAATCTCAAAGAAGAAAACATGCTCTACCCGATGTGCGACGACCAATTGGCCGTCGAGGCGGCGTCGCTCCTGCCCCGTCTCGAAGCGGCGCTGGCGGCGACATGAGCCACCCGAAAACGCCGCATGTTGTCGACGCCCGCTACATGCAGCCGCCGGAACCTTTCGTGCAAACGCTGGAAATGCTCGACACCTTGCAGCCCGGCGAAAAAATGCTGCTCCTGCTGTTTCGTGAACCGCACCCGCTATACAGGGTCTTGCGCCAGAACGGCCACGCTTTTGAAAGCGAGCTACAGCCGGACGGCACTTTTGAAATCCTCATTTCACGCTGAGTGGCTGCGATGCAGCCGCTGCTTTCTCTCGACAATGCCCCGCCGCTGGCCGCGCCCTGGCGTTTTTTCCTGACCGCGCCGCTGTTCCTGGTCCTCGCTGGTCTGCTGCTCGCCGTTTCCGGCCCCGGCGTTTTTTCTTCGCGCTGGCTGCCGCCGACGCTGGCGCTCGTTCATCTCCTGACCGTCGGCTTCATGCTGCAAGTCATGATCGGCGCTTTGATCCAGGCCCTGCAAGTCGTCGTCGGGGTCAATCTGCGCTGGCCCTTGCCGCTGGCGTGGGGCGTCCATATTGCGCTCAATGCCGGTGTCCTGCTGCTGGCCGCCGGTTTTCTCACCGCCGCGCCGCTGCCGTTCCGCGCGGCGGCGGCGCTGCTCGCCCTGGGCGTTGGCGGTTTTCTGCTGGCGGCGGCGGTTGCCGTTCTGCCGCTGCCCTCGACCAGTCCGACCATCCGCGGCATCAAATTGTCGCTCGCCGGTCTCGCCGGTGTCGCCGGTCTTGGTGTGACCCTGGCCCTTGGTCTGGCCCACGGCTGGGCGCTGCCCTATCCGCAACTGACCGATTTACATGCCGCCTGGGGGCTGGCTGCCTGGGGCGGCATTCTGCTCGCGGCCATGGCTTATGTCGTGGTGCCGATGTTTCAATTGACGCCCGGCTACCCGGCCCGGCCAAGTTGGTGGTATCCGCCGCTGCTCCTGGGGCTGGTGCTGTTGTGGAGCCTCGCTGTGGCGCTCGACCAGTTGTCTCTGGCGCGTTTGGCGCAGGGCGGGCTGGCTCTCGCCGGTCTGGCTTTTGCTGGCGTGACCTTGCGCCTGCAACGACAGCGCCGCCGGGCGCGGGTCGACGCCACCAGTCGCTATTGGCCGACCGGACTTGGCGCGGCGCTGGCGGCGCTGGCCATGCTGCTGGCGGCGGCGCTATGGCCGGTTCTTGCCGAACATCCGGCATGGACGCCGCTCTTTGCCATCCTGCTGCTGGTCGGGGCATTTATTCCCTTCATTGTCGGCATGTTGTGCAAGATCGTCCCTTTCCTTGCCTGGATGCATTTGCAGCGGCAGATGCAACCCGGCCAGCCCGCGCCGAACATGAACCGCCTCTTGCCCGATCTGGCGGCGCAGCGGCAGATGCGGGCCTGGCTGCTGGCGCTGGCGCTCTTGCTCGGCGCCGCCCTGTGGCCGCAATGGCTGACGCGCCCGGCGGGCGTCATGCTGGCAGTGGCGGGCGGCTGGCTGGAGTGGAATCTGCTCGGCGCGGCCTGGCGCTACCGTCTGCAAGCCGCAGAAAAGCCATGAGTTATCTTGCCGTCAAACACCTGCACGTCACTTGCGTCGTGCTCAGCGGACTTGGCTTTTGCTGGCGCGGCTGGTGGATGGCGCGCGGCTCGGCGCGCCTCAAGGCGCGGGCAACCAGGGTCTGGCCGCATGTGATTGACACCGTGCTGCTCGGCAGCGCCCTGACGCTCGCCTGGATGAGCGGCCAGTATCCTTTCGCCAATGGCTGGCTGACGGCCAAAGTCATCGGACTGCTCATCTATATCGTCTGCGGCGCCATGGCCCTCAGACGAGCGCCAACGCAAACCGCCCGTCTCTACTATCTGGCCCTGGCGTTGCTGGCCTATGGCTACATCGTCGGCGTTGCGCTGACGCGCCAGCCGTTCTGGTTCTGAAAAGAAAAAGGGGGATGCCTGAGCATCCCCCCGGTTTGAGCGCCGGACAGGTTTAGATGATGCCCTGCGCCTGCATCGCTTCGGCCACCTTGACGAAACCGGCGATATTGGCGCCGTTTACGTAGTTGACCTTGCCGTCCGCGCCACGGCCATAGCGCAGGCAGGATTCGTGGATGTCGCACATGATCCGGTGCAGGCGGGCATCGACTTCTTCGCGCGACCACGAGAGGCGCATGGCGTTCTGGCTCATTTCCAGGCCGGAAGTGGCGACGCCGCCCGCGTTGCTGGCCTTGCCCGGCGCGTAGAGCACGCCGTTGCCGACGAAAACGTGCATGGCGTGGATGGTCGACGGCATGTTGGCGCCTTCGGCGACGCAGATGACGCCATTCTTGACCAGCGTTTCGGCATCCGGGCCGTGCAGTTCGTTTTGCGTCGCGCACGGCAGGGCAATATCGACCGGCACATGCCACGGCGTCACGCCGGGCAGGAATTTGGCGCCGACGCGGGCGGCGTAGTCGCTGGCGCGGCCATACTGGTTGTTTTTGATGTCCATGAGGATTTCCAGCTTTTCCGTCGTGAAACCGTCCTCATCGACGACGGTGCCGCCGGAATCGGAAACGGTGACGACCTTGGCCCCGCGCGCCATGGCTTTTTCGACGGCGTACTGGGCGACGTTGCCGGAGCCGGAAACGCTGACCCGCTTGCCTTCAAAGCCTTGACCGGCCTGCTTCAACATTTCTTCGGCGAAGTAGACGGTGCCGTAGCCGGTCGCTTCCGGGCGGATCAGCGAGCCGCCATAGCTCAGGCCCTTGCCGGTAAAGACGCAGTCGACGCGGTTCGAGAGCTTTTTCATCATGCCGGCCATAAAGCCGATTTCGCGGCCACCGACGCCGATGTCACCCGCCGGTACGTCGGTGTCAGCGCCGATATGGCGGAACAGCTCACTGACGAAGGCTTGGCAGAAACGCATGATTTCGCCATTGCTGCGGCCCTTCGGATCGAAATCGGAACCGCCTTTGCCACCGCCCATCGGCAGCGTGGTCAGGGCATTCTTGAAAGTCTGCTCAAAAGCGAGGAACTTGAGGATCGAGAGATTGACCGAAGGATGGAAACGCAAACCACCCTTGTACGGGCCGATGGCCGACGAGTGCTGGATGCGGTAGCCGCGATTGACCTGCACTTCATTCTTGTCGTCGAGCCAGGAGACGCGGAACATGACGATCCGCTCCGGTTCGACCAGACGGTCGAGCAGGCGATGCTCGGCGTACTTGGGGTTTTGCTTGATGAACGGCCAGAGGCTTTCCATAACCTCGGTCACCGCCTGGAGAAACTCAGGCTGTCCCGGGTTGCTGGCGGCAACCTGGTTGATGAAATCTTCAAAGGTTGAATAGTGCATAGTCACGGCAGTAGCTCCCTATAAGATGGGTAAGAAAAAAGCACAAAGCGGAGGAATAACGAAGTCGGCGCGTAGCGGTTGACGTGATGTCAAACAGCGTTTGGCTGGATGACTTCGACTACGGTCAGACGGTTTTTACCGCGCGGAAAATCCCAGTCGATTTCCTGGCCGACGGTCAGCCCAATCAAGGCAGCGCCCACTGGCGCAAAAACTGAAACCTTACCTTTTGACGGGTCGGCTTCTGCGGGAAAAACAATTTGCACTTCGCGGCTGTTTGTAGTCCCAACCTCGGCGTAACGAACACGCGAACCCATCGTCACCACGCCAGCCTGCATCGCCTCGCCGGGCACGATGATGGCGCGCTCAAGCTCGGCGCGCAGATCGTCCGGCGGATGGATGGCCATCAGCCGGGCAAAATCCTCTTTGCTGATGATGAGATTGGTCGGTTGCATCAAAGTGGCGTTGGTTGGTCAACGGGAAAAGCCAAGACCGACTATGTTAGTCGACAGCGGGCTTCTTGAAAAGTTAGCGATATGTGGCGATTTGTGAGCGACTTTGACAAAAATCCGGGGCATCAAATCACCAAAGCCAGCGCCAGCAACAAAGCGAACGCCAGTTGTAAAGCAGCGGTGGCGGCGAGAATGCCGTTGAAGGCGGGGCCGGGCGGCTCGCGGTGAAAGCGGCGGATGAGGAAGAGCGCCAGCGGCAGGGAGAGCGTCGGCAGCAAGGCCCGCCAGCCGAGGCCGGAGAGGAGCGGCAGGAGCGCGTAAGGGGCGAGTATTTCGACCGTGTACAACCCGCGCGTCAGGGGCCGCCCCAAATGGACGGCCAAGGTGTTTTTGCCATTGGCCGCGTCGCCGTCGCGGTCGCGGTAGTTGTTTACGGTAATCACGGCGGCGGCGTGAATGCCGACCAGCATTGCGGCGAACAGCGCGGTTGCGCTCAGGTCAATGGTTTGCAGGTAATAACTGCCGCCGACGGCGGCGAGGCCGAAAAAGATGAAGACGAAAAATTCGCCGAGCGGCCCGTAGGCAATCGGCCTCGGGCCGCCGGTGTAGGCCCAGCCCGCCGCCAGCGAGCAGAGGCCGATGGCGGCGATGGGCCAGCCGCCGCGGCTGACGAGATAAATGCCGCACAAAAACGCCAGCGCGAAGGCGAACCACGCCCCGGCCTGCACCGCTTGCGGACTCAGCCAGCCTTCCGCCGTGGCGCGGCGCGGGCCGGTGCGTGTTGGCGTATCCGTGCCACGGAGAAAATCACCGGCGTCGTTGAAGAGGTTCGTGCCGACCTGAATCAGCGCCGCGCCGAGCGCCGCCGCCAGCAGGGGCAGCCAGAGGAGATGGCCGTGCTCATGCCAGGCGACGGCGCTGCCGACGGCCACCGGGGCGATGGAGACGGTGAGTGTTTTCGGGCGGCAGGCGAGAAACCAAGCGGTGCTTTGCTTCATGCGGATGGGGCGGCGGGTGAAGGAGAGGATGATGAGGAGATGGCGGCGGTCTTTCTTTGCCGCGCATCAAGGCCAGGCGCGCGCGCCCCAGATCATGCGTTTGGCGACAAAGTGACGGGCGGGCGGGAACAGGTCGAGGGCGAGAAGGCCGAGGCCGCGAGCGAATTTGAGCGGCGGAAAATGGTTGGAGAAAATTTTGACCACGCCATCGGTAAAGGCCGCGCCGCCCCGCCGGTCGAGTTGGCGGCGGGCGGCGTAGCGTTGCAACGTGGCCGGGAGATTGGCTAAATCCGGGTCGTCGTTGAGCAAGGTTTCGGCCAGTTGCCAGGCGTCGCGCAGGCCGAGATTGAAGCCCTGACCGGAAACCGGATGCAGGGTCTGGGCCGCGTTGCCGATCCAGACTTCGCGGCCCTGCGCCAGATGCCGCCGCTGCCGCAGCGCCAGCGGGAAGCGATGGCGCGGGCCGGGCCTGGCAAGACGGAGCCGGTCGCCGAACTGGCTTTGCAGGGCGGCGATGAAAGCCGCGTCATCAAGCGCCATGACGGCATCGGCCTTGGCGGGCGGCAGGGTGAACACGACGGAATATTGCTCGCCCAGCGGCAACAGCGCCAGCGGGCCATCGGGCGTGAATCGCTCCCAGGCCCGCCGGTCGTGGCCGGGCGCGGGGGCGACTTCACAGATGACGGCGTGCTGGGCGTAGTCGGCGACAGTAATATCCGGGCCGTCGCCCGGCGCGCCTTCGGCATGAACCAGGAGCTTGCAGCGGATTCGGCGGGTTTGGCTGGCGCGGCGGAGGGTGACGGTGAGGCCGCCGACGCTCCCCTCGCCCCTTGAGGAGATGGGGATGAGGGGGGAAGCGCCTTCGAGTGCCGCGCCCCTCTCCCTCTTTCCCTCTCCCTCAAGGGGAGAGGGACGATCACGCCGAGCGGGTTGGCAGGTGGGCAAGATGGGGGGCGCGTCGCGAACCCCATCATTTTTATCGGACGCATTGTCGGCAACCGAAACATCCACAACCTCCGTCTCATCCAGCAAACTGCCTTCCGCCACCTGTGCGCCGAGCGCCGCCGCCAGATCGCGGTAACGCAGCACATAACCCAACGCGGGCAGGCCATAGTCGGCGCGATCGAGCAGGGTGCGGCCAAAGCCGTCTTTTTGCCCGATGTGGATAGTCTCGATCGGCGTCGCCGCCTTGGCGGGCCAGCAGCCGATCTGCTCCAGCAATTGCCGCGCCCCGTGTGTCAGCGCCAGCGCCCGTGGGTCGGTAAGACCGGCCTGCCGGGGCTGGCGGTCGATCAGGAGCGAAGACCGCCCGCCCGCCGCCAGCGCCCGATGGAGCGTCAGGCCGACCGGCCCGGCGCCGATGATGAGGATGTCGATTTCTTCAACCGCTTCAGTCATGGCGCATGATCTCCTCGATTTCCGCCACCGTTTTCGGCGCTGTGGTGTAGACGGCGCAGCCAGCGGCGGTGACGCGCACATCGTCCTCGATGCGAATGCCGATGCCCGCGAGTTCGGCTGGAATATCCGCCGCCGCGCCGATGTAGAGGCCGGGTTCCACCGTCAGCGTCATGCCTGCTTGCAGCGTGACCCACTGGCCGCCCGTTTTGTAATCGCCCGCGTCATGCACATCGAGGCCGAGCCAGTGGCTGGTGCGGTGCATGTAATAGCGGCGATAAGCCTCTTTTTCGATCAAATTATCCAAGTCGCCCGCCAGTAATTTGAGATCGACCAGCCCCTGAGTGAGCACTCGCACCGCCGCCTCATGCGCCTCGGTAAAGCGACGGCCCGGCGCGATGGCGGCAAAAGCGGCTGTTTGCGCCGCCAGCACAATTTCGTAAACATCCTTTTGCGCGGCGCTGAAACGACCAGCAACCGGGAAAGTGCGGGTAATGTCAGCGGCGTAGCCTGCAATCTCGCAACCGGCGTCGATCAAGACCAGACCGCCCGCCGCCAGCGGCTTGTCGTTCTCGACATAATGCAGCACGCAGGCATTCGCCCCGCCCGCGACAATCGGCGGATAGGCATGAACGCCGCCGTGACGGCGGAATTCGTGGGTCAGTTCGGCTTCCAGTTCGTACTCCATCATGCCGGGGCGGCAAGCCCGCATGGCGCGGGCGTGGGCGGCGCTGGTGATGTCGGCGGCGCGTTGCTGAATTTCCGCTTCAAAATCATCTTTGATCAGCCGCATGGCGTCCAGTTCGGCCCGCAAATCACGGATCACGCGCGGCGCTTCTTTACCCGCCCGCGCCTGCCCGCGCACGACGTTCAGCGCGGCGGCGAGGCGCTTGTCCCAGGCCGGGTCGCCGCCCACGGTATGCCACAACGTCTCGCGGTCGGCCAACAGTTCGGGGAACTTGCTGTCGAACTGGGCAATGGAATAAGCGGCATCGAAACCAAACGTCGTTCTGGCGGCCTTGGGGCCGTAACGGTAACCCTCCCAGATTTCCCGCTCCTCATGCTTTTCGCGGCAAAAGAGAATGCTCTTCGGCCTTTTTCCGCCAACCAGCACCACCACCGCCTCCGGTTCGGGAAAGCCGCTGAGATACCAGAAATAACTGTCAAACCGATAAGGATGATGCGTATCGCGGTTACGTACCGCCTCCGGCGCGGTCGGCATGACGGCAATGCCATCGCCGATGATTTTCAACAGGCGCTGGCGGCGGGTGAGGAAGGGGCTGACGGACATAGGCGGCTCGGTAACTTGGTGAAAGTGTTCTAACAGATTGATTTTTTAAGGGCAGATCGACCTGCTCGGCGTAGCTGATCCAGGGGTTGGCGTAGGGCATGAGGTTCTGTAAATGGCGGTCAAGAGGGCGATGAAGCCGCAGAGTGCTACAAATACCGCATTGTGGGCAAGCGGACGACGCAGCGGGTAGCGCCCCAGGATGGTGCTGAATTGTTTTGCCCAGTTGATTCGCACAAGATGCCCGCCATCCCAATCGACACCGGATATTCCGATGGAACGCAACCCATACGCCTCGCCAGCCGCGCGGGTTGAAGATGTGCAACCACTTGCCGACTCCGGCGCGCCGCCGTTTTTCCCGGTGTCCGTACCGAAACTGGCGGTTTTGTCCATTTGCAGCTTTGGCCTCTATGAACTGTTCTGGTTTTATCAAAAATGCGTTGAAGCGTGAATAAACGACATTGCCCGGTGAGTCGTCGCGGGCGTGGCGGCCAGGCGCACGCCAAGGATGTTACAGGGGCGCGGTTTGTAATTCTTGGTCAATTTGGACCAGCCGCTCTGGTGTCCCGACATCGGCCCAGTAACCTGCGTGGCGTTCGCCGGTGACGATGCCCTGGCGAATGGCGGCGTCGAGCAGGGGGCGGAGTTTCATCGGTTGATTGGGCGGCACATCCCGGAACAGGGCGGGCGGGAACAGGCCAATGCCGGTGTAAGTGAGCGTTTGCTCACCGTTGGCGGCGGTGACGCGCCCGCCGTCGAGGGAAAAATCGCCGTGCGGGTGGTGGGGCGGGTTGCCGGTGAGCAGCAGGCGAGTACCGCCGGTGGCGAGGGGTGAGCGGGTGAATTGGGCGAAATCGGCGTCGCAGAAAATGTCGCTGCTGATGACGAGAAAGGGTTGCTCGCCCAGGAGCGGCAGGGCCTTGGCGATGCCGCCAGCGGTTTCCAAAGCGCCGGGCGGTTCAGGGGAGTAAGTGAGGGTAAGTCCCCACTTTTCACCATTACCCAAGGTTTGCTCGATCTGTTCACCGAGCCAGGCGTGGTTGATGACGACATCCCGCACGCCCGCTGCCGCCAGTTTTTCCAGATGCCAGACGATGAGCGGTTTGCCGCCGACCGGCAGCAGCGGCTTGGGCGTGTGGTCGGTCAGCGGGCGCATCCGCTCGCCACGCCCGGCGGCGAGGAGCATGGCTTTCATTGCGGCTCTTGAGTCTATGTAATCGTCCGGAATGCGACAACTGCGCGCTTAATCCGTGCCGAATTTCGGGTGATACGGCCCGAACAGGATGGCGTTGGGGTGGCCGGATGAAAGCATTTGGTAGTTTGCCATTCTGGCGACATCGTGGGATTTGTCTGACAGGGTGTTAACAATCTGATTGACGATGGCGCTTACCAGCGCGCCGACCAGGCCGCCGCTGCTATTGTTGTTGCCTAGGACAACCGCTGCTTGTCCGGACCATAATTCTTGTCCTGTTCTGAGATCGACCAGTTTGGCCGAGGCGGCGGCCTCGACGACGCTGTCAATCAGTCGGTAGCTGGCGCCGAAGCGGGTGATGGTGATGTACAGAGCGGCGTCGGCGCCGAAAATTTGGCGCAATTTGTCGAGCGCGATGGCATGCGCCTCCTCGGCGACGGTCACGCCATTTTGCTTGAAGCTTTCAGCGGCAAGCGTTACCGGAATGACGTAATAGCCCGATTCGGCCAGCGGCGCCGTGGCCGTGGCGAGAAAACTCAGCGGCGCCTTGATTTCAGGGGATTGGTTGACCGGCGGCAGAACCAGAATGGAGCGCGGACGGCTTTCCCGGAAAGCTGTGTAATCGCGCTGCGCCACCGGCGTGGCGCAAGCATGGAGGAGAAATACGACGCCCAAGGCGGCGGCGAGACGGGCGGCGCGAATGCCTGAAAACGACAGGGATGAAAGATTCATTGGGCGACGCCTATTTTCCGTATTTTTTTAGAAGAAAGTTCATATAGACGGCGGCTTCCGGGAAGCGGGTTTTTTCCGTTTCAAACGCGGCGATGGCCTGGTCGTCTTTGCCTGTTTCCGCATAAAGCATACCGAGATGGGCGTAGAAGCCTGGCGGCGCGGTTTTGCCGCTGGCGGCGATGATTTCCTGGTCGCGTTCCAGTGCTGCGATTTGTTTTTCCCGGCTTTCGCCGCTCAGATGTGCGTAGACCTGCGATTCGTAGCTGCCCCAGGAATAAAGCGTTTGTGGTTTGTTGGCGCAGCCGGAAAAACAGGCGATCAGAACGAGGGCTGGCAGAGCACGGCCAATGAAGTGCTTGTTCATTGCGCGCTTACCTGCCTGCTGGTTTCCATACGCCGCTGTCGATAGCGGCTGTCAGGCGATCGACGGCTTCGCGCATCGCCAGATCGAGAACCTTGCCGTTGAGCGTCGAGTCGTAGCCGGAGGTGCCGCCGAAGCCGATGATTTCCCGGTTGGAAAGCTCGTATTCGCCAGCGCCTTGCACCGAGTAGACGACTTCGCTGGTGCGGATGTCGACGACATTGAGGCTGACCTTGGCGTAGGCGATTTGACTCTTGCCGCGCCCGAGGATGCCGAACAACTGATGGTCGCCCGTTTCCTTGCGGCCGAATTCCGAAACGTCGCCGGTAATGACATAGGCGGCCCCCTTCAACGTTTGGGCCTCGTTGCGAATCTGGGCTTCCTGTTTTATCTCGGCCATGTTGTCGCGGTCGAGCACGGTGAAGCGGTTGGTTTGTTGCAGGTGGGTGATGAGAATGGTCTTGGCCTGACTGCCCAGCCGGTCGACGCCATCTGAAAACAAGCCGCGCATGAAGCTGGAACGGTTGTCGAATTTGCCGACGGCAATCGCCGAACGTGCGCCGCTATAAGGCGTTGCGGCGCTTCGCGTCTGCTCGACGGCGACGCTGCGGTGACTTTCCGTGGCGCAACCGGCGAGGCCCAAGGCAAGGAGCGCGGCGGCGAAAAAGAAAACTCCGGAACGGTTTGTCATATCTTGACCCTTTTTGATTTTTCAAAACGGCCAAGATAGCACCCCTCTCCTTCCCGGAGCAATGTCCTGGTGGCAGAAGTGAAGCTGCTGTCGCGGGTTTCCCTTCCATTTTCATCCGGACGCTTGCCGGGGCGGGAACCTATAATGCCGCCCCATGATGTCTGCCGCCAAACCCGCTCCGCATTCGCGCCGCGATGATTTTTCCCTCGATACCCTGACCGCCGACACCCGGCGCTTGCGGGTTTTGCAGCGCGAAGCGCAGCGGGCGGCGGGCGAGCGGCGGGAGAAGGCGCAGGCGGAACTGGCCGCCTTGCTGGCCCAGTCGCGGGCGGCGGTGGCGGCGCGGCGTTCGGTGTTGCCGCAGCCGGAGTTCGCCGATGATCTGCCGGTCAATGCGCGGCGAGCCGATATTGCGGCGCTGATCGCCCGGCATCAGGTGGTCATCGTTTGCGGCGAGACCGGCTCGGGCAAGACGACGCAGTTGCCGAAAATCTGTCTTGAGCTTGGCCTTGGCGGGCGCGGGTTGATCGGCCATACGCAGCCACGGCGGCTGGCGGCGCGGTCGGTGGCGTCCCGCTTGGCGCAGGAACTGAAAACCCAGGTCGGCGCGGGCGTCGGCGTCAAAATTCGCTTTCAGGATCGCAGCAGCCCGCAAAGCTGGGTCAAGCTGATGACCGATGGCATTCTGCTGGCCGAGTCGCAGAGCGACCCTTATTTGAATGCCTATGAGGCGATCATTATTGATGAGGCGCACGAGCGCAGCCTCAATATCGACTTTCTGCTCGGTTATTTGAAACAACTGTTGCCGCGTCGGCCTGACCTGAAGGTCATCATTACCTCGGCGACCATCGACGCCGAGCGGTTTGCCCGGCATTTTGCGGCGGGCGACAGCGCCGCGCCGGTGATCGAGGTGTCGGGCCGTCTCTACCCGGTCGAAATTCGCCATCGGCCTGTGCAAGACCTGGACAAACAGGATGACGAGCGCGATTTGTACGACGCCATTGTGGACGCCGCCGATGAACTGGCGCGGCTGGGGCCGGGCGATATTCTGGTGTTTCTGCCCGGCGAGCGGGAGATCCGCGAGGCGGCAGAAGCCTTGCGCAAACACGCGCTGGCGAGGCCGGGCTTGTCGACCGCTCATGCGCCGGAAATCCTGCCGCTTTATTCGCGTCTCTCGGCGGGCGAGCAGGATCGTATTTTCAAACCTTCCGGCGGTCAGCGGCGCATCGTGCTGGCGACCAATGTGGCGGAAACCTCGCTCACCGTGCCGGGCATCCGTTATGTGATCGACACCGGCTTGGCCCGCGTCAAGCGTTATTCCATCCGCAACAAGGTCGAGCAGTTACAGATCGAGAAAATTTCGCAGGCGGCGGCGCGGCAGCGGGCCGGGCGCTGTGGCCGGGGGGCGGCGGGGGTTTGCATCCGCTTGTACGATGAGGCGGATTTCGCCGCCCGCCCGCCGTTTACCGACCCGGAAATTCTCCGCTCTTCCTTGGCCGGTGTGATTTTGCGCATGAAATCGCTGCATCTCACCGATGTCGACAGCTTTCCCTTCATCGAACCGCCGCCCGCCAAGGCCATTGCCGATGGCTACGCCTTGTTGCAGGAACTGGGCGCGATCAACGATGACAAGGAGTTGACCCGCATTGGCGAGGCGCTGGCTCGCCTGCCGCTCGACCCGCGCCTCGGGCGGATGCTGGTCGCCGCCCGCGATCTGGCTTGCCTCAGAGAGGTCTTGGTCATCGCCGCCGGACTATCGACGCAAGACCCGCGTGAGCGGCCGCAGGAGCGCCAGCAGACGGCGGACGAAAAACACAAGCTGTTCGCCGATGAAAAATCGGAATTTTCAAGCTGGTGGAAACTCTGGCAATGGTTCCAGAACGCCGTCGAACACAAGAAAAGCAACAAGCAACTGGTCGATCTCTGCCACGCCCATTTTCTTTCTTACCTGCGTCTGCGCGAATGGCGCGAGGTGCATGGGCAGTTGCACGCCATGGTCACGGAACTGGGCTGGAAAGAGAATGACCTTCCCGGCACGTATGAAGCGATCCACAAGGCGCTGCTCTCCGGCCTCCTCGGCAATATCGGCTGCAAAGCGGACGAATCCGGCTATTACCTTGGGGCGCGCGGCATCCGTTTTCTCATTCATCCCGCCTCGCCACTCCAGAAAAAGGCCGGAAAATGGCTCATGGCGGCGTCAATCACCGAAACGACGCGCCTCTTTGGCCGTGGCGTCGCCCGCATCGAAGAAAGCTGGATCGAGGAAGTGGGCGCTCACCTCGTCAAACGTCAGTATTTCGACCCGCACTGGGAGAAAAAGGCCATGCAGGTCGCCGCCTGGGAGCGGACGACGCTCTACGGCGTGGTCATCAATCCCAAACGGCGCATCCATTACGGGCCGCTGGCGCCCGCCGAAGCGCGGGAGATTTTCATCCGCCAGGGCCTGGTCGGCGAGGAGATCGACGAAAGCTACGCCCGGCGCTGGCCTTTCTTCCAGCACAACCAGAAGCAGATCCGCGACATCGAAAAAATCGAGCACAAGCAGCGCCGTCAGGATGTACTGGTCGATGACGAACTGATTTTCGCCTTCTACGACCGCCTGATTCCCGAAGGCATCCACAACGGCGCGACCTTCGACCATTGGCGGAAAGATGCCGAGCGGGAAAATCCGCACGCCCTGTTTCTTGCCAAAGACGACCTCATGCGCCATTCGGCGGCGGGTGTGACGACCGACGCCTTTCCGCACCATCTCAAAGTTGGCGGACTGGAGTATGCACTCACTTATCACTTTGAGCCGGGTTCACCGAGAGACGGCGTGACGCTCACCCTGCCGCTGGCGCAGTTGAACCAGATTCCGGCGCTGCGCATGGAATGGCTGGTGCCGGGGCTGCTCAAAGAAAAACTGGTGCAACTCATCAAAACCCTGCCGCAAAAAATCCGCGCCAAACTCGTTCCCGTGCCGGAATTTGTCGAGCAGTTTATCGACGCCACGGCGGGCAACGAGCGCAAACTCAATCAGGGCCTGATTGCTCCCTTGATCGACTACATCCTCAGCGAGCGCGGCCTCAACGCCCGTGGCTGGGCGGTGACGGCGGACGCCTTCCGCCCCGAGGCGCTGCCTGCGCATCTCTCGATGAATTACAAACTCATCGACGAACAGGGCCGCCAACTCGACATGAGCCGCAGTTTGCCGACGCTGCGCGCCGAATGGGGACGGGAAGCGAAAGAGGAATTTGCCGACCTCTGCGCTACGCCCGCCGAATACACCGGCCTCACCGCCTGGACCTTCGGCGAACTGCCGGAACTCATGGAAGTGCGGATGGGGGGAAAAGCGCCGGGCGGACAAACGGTGATCGGCTACCCGGCGCTGATCGACGATACCGAGAGCGTCAGCCTCAAGGTTTTCGACGCCGCCGAAGAAGCCGCCCGAATGCACCGCCACGGCTTGCGCCGCCTGTTCATGCTGCAACTGCGCGAACAGGTCAAATATTTCGACAAAAACCTGCCGGGCCTCGCGGCAATGGCCATGCAATTCATGAGCCTTGGCAGCAGCGACGATCTGAAGCGGCAACTGATCACCCTGGCCTTCGACCGCGCCTGTCTGACTGAGCCGCTGCCGACCACGGCGGAAGCCTTCCAGACCCGTTGCGCCGAAGGCAAAGCGCGGCTCGGCCTGATCATGCAGGAAATCTGCCGACTGGTTGGCGCGGTGCTCACGGAATGGCAGGCGGCGCTCAAAAAACTCGCCGCCTTCAAGGCTTACCCGGCAGCGGTGGCCGACATCGAAGGGCAATTGAAACGCCTCATCGGCAAATCGTTCATCACCGAAACCCCTTTCGAGCGCCTGCAACACCTGCCGCGCTACCTGAAAGCCGTCGCCATCCGCCTCGACAAACTCAAGGCAAGTGGTAGCAATGGCGCGGCGCGGGATACGCAATTGATGGCCGAATACGCCCCGCTGTGGAGCAATTACGAACGGCGAGCCAACCAGCTCGCCAAATCAGGCGCGACCGACCCGCAACTGGAACAATTCCGCTGGCTGCTCGAAGAACTGCGCGTCAGCCTCTACGCGCAGGAACTCAGAACACCGACGCCGGTGTCGGTGAAACGGCTGCAAAAACAATGGGATGGCATCCGGTCGGCGGGCAATTGATCGCTTTCAATAATTGCCGATTTGTAATTACAATAAATCCGCCTCATCTCGGTGCGACGCGCCGACGCAAAGGAAAGGCGACGCCATGAAAGAGAAAATCGTTAGCTATACCCTCGAAACCCTGCCGCCGCTGACCGAGAAGGACAAGGCCGAGCTAGCCGCTTTGTTCGCCCGCCCGGACAGCGAGATTGATTACAGCGACATTCCCCCGCTGACCGAGGATTTTTGGCAGAACGCCGTGCGCGGGCGCTTCTACAAACCCGTCAAGCGCCAGATCACGGCGCGCGTCGATGCCGATGTGCTCGACTGGCTGAAATCACAGGGCAAGGGCTACCAGACGCGCGTCAATGCCATCCTGCGTGACGCCATGCTGCGCTCGCTGCGCCAGCAGAAGGCATAAGCCTGAACCGGGCAGCCGATGGAAGCTGTTGAAATTACGTCCGCCAGCCAGGAGGATGCCGAGGCGATTCTTCATCTTCAGCATGAGGCGTATCAGTCTGAGGCGCGTCTATACAACGACTGGAACATTCCGCCTTTGACACAAACGATGGCGCAATTTCTCGTCGAATTACGCGCCAACCTTGTTCTCAAGGCCGTTTCGGGTTCCGCGTTGCTGGGTTCGGTACGCGCCCGCAACGACAACGGCGTCGTTCACATCGGGCGGCTGATTGTCGCGCCAGCGGCGCAGCGCCGAGGGATTGGCGGCAGCTTGCTGCGCGCGGTCGAAACACACTTTGCCAACGCCCGGTGTTTTGAATTGTTTACTGGAACGCAGAGTGAAGGAAATATTCGGCTCTATCGCAAGCATGGATACGAGGTTGCGCATGAGAAAAATCTTTCACCCGGCATCGCGCTTGTGTTCATGCGCAAATTAAATGAGCATCCCTGACCCATACCGCTTGCTTTGCCCGTTGGCGCAGAACCCAAAAGGAAATCAAACATGAGTGATGTCATGCTCGCGCTCCAGCGCACCTTTGCCGATCTCAAACATGGCCGGGTCTGGCTTTATGTGCTGACCCCGGCGCTGGTTTCGCTGCTGCTGACCATCGCGCTGGCCTTCTGGGCGTTGGGCGCATTTGTCCAGTATCTGCTTGGCTACCCGCCGATGACCTGGCTGATGGCCTGGCATCTCGCCTGGCTGGCGACGCTGATCGCCTATCTTGGCGGCTGGCTGGCGATTCTCGCCGTCGCTTACCTGGGCGCGACGCTGCTTTCCGCCGTAGCGATCATGCCGCTCATGCTCAAATTTCTGACTGAAGGCGAATACCGCGATGTCGCGCCGATGGGCAAGGACAGTTTTGTCGCCGCCGTCATCAACAGCCTGCTCGCCTCGGTGATTTTCGTTGTCGGCTGGCTGCTGACCATTCCGCTGTGGCTGATTCCCGGCTTTTCGCTGCTCATCCCCTTGCTGCTCATGGCTTGGCTCAACCGCCGCACTTTTGCTTACGACGCGCTTTCCCTGCACGCCACCGCTGGCGAATGGGCTGTTTTACGAAAACGCCACAAAGGCCCGCTCTTCATGCTCGGTCTGACCATGGCGCTGCTCGCCCACATTCCCGTCATCGGCCTTCTGGTCCCCGCGCTGGCGGCGCTATCGTTCGTCCATTACGGGCTGGAAGCCCTGCGCCGCGAACGGCGCGGGGCGCTGGTCAGCATCGAGGGAGAAAAGCCATGAGCCGCACGTTTGGCGCCATCATCATCGGCGACGAAATTCTCTCCGGCAAACGTCACGACAAGCATTTCGCCAAAATTGCCGAACTCCTTGCCGCGCGTGGCTTGCGGCTTTCCTGGGTGGAATATCTCGGCGATGACCGCGAGCGCCTGACCGCCACGTTCCGCCGCACGATGGCTGCGGGCGACGTGGTTTTTTCCTGCGGCGGCATCGGCAACACACCGGACGACCAGACCCGGCAGGCGGTGGCGGCGGCGCTTGGCGTCGATCTCGTCCTGCACCCGGAAGGTTATGAAGAACTCAAAGCCCGTTTCCAGGGCGAAGAAATCACCGACCAGCGCCGCCTGCTGGTCACTTTTCCGCGCGGTGTCGCCATCATCCCCAACCCCTTCAACCGCATTCCCGGCTTCATGGTCAATGACCACTATTTCACCCCCGGCTTTCCGCAAATGGCGCACCCGATGATCGAATGGGCGCTTGACCGTTTTTACCGCGAGGAATTCAAGCCGGTCGCCGGTCGCGTCGAAAAAGCCTTTCTGCTGACCGGCCCGAACGCCTACGAAAGCGCCCTGCTTGATCTGATGGAGGACATCGTTGCCCGCTACCCGGATTTGCGCCTCTTTTCGCTGCCGTCGATTGTCGGCAAGGAACGCCGCCACCTCGAACTCGGCGTCGAAGGCGGGCCGGAACGGGTCGAGCAGGCGATGGCGGAAATTCGCGCCGAGGTCGAAAAACGGGAGATTAGCTGGGTCTGGCGGACGTAATTCCATTTCCAGATCAAACGATCACTTTGTCGACTTCGCTTGCCGTGCCATAGCACTGTCGGCGCTTCGTCTTCGCGTACTCGCTTGATCTGACAGGGCAATCGCATGAATGACGTAGGGGCGGCATTCTGCCGCCAGCGGGCGACTAAAAGTCGCCCCTACAACACCCTTTTTCTCCCTCATGGGCTTTTTGCAGCGGATAAAAACAGTTGTTTTGTTGTCCAAAAGCATTCATGCGATTGCCCTGCTTGATCTGAAAATGGAATAAAGGCGCACAAAAAAGCCCGCGCTCGGCGGGCTTTTTTGCTGGTGCAGAAAAAAGCGGCGCTTACTTGGCGGCCTTTTTGGCGGCGGCGCTGGTGGCGCTGCTCTTGGCGGCGGGCGGCGTCACCGCCTTGGCTGCGGCCTGCATGTTGGCTTCGGCGATGTCGGCGAGTTGCCGGGCCATCTGGTGCATGTTGTCGAAAGCTCTGGTCGAAGCGTTGATCATGGATTCCATGCCAGCGGCGATGACATCGCCGCCGACCGGGGCGGTTTTGGCTTTGGCGACGGCGCTGGCGGCGGTTTTGTTGAAGCTGCTGTATTGCGCTTCCATGACCGTCGTGATTTCTTTTTGCATCTGGGTCATCAGGTCGTAGACGCTGCGCGAGTAATCGACGACTTTTTCCACGCCCGGCTTGGCCAGTTCGCTGTTGAGGCGGGCCATGTCGCTCGCGTCTTTGGCGGCCATCAACTGCTGGGTGTTGGCAACCGTGTTATTAAAAAACTCGCGCGAGGCGGCCAGATTCAGGGTCGTCAGGCGCTCGACGCCGGTGAAGGCGGTGCGCATCAGCGCCATCATCATTTCGAGGTTGGCTTGCTGGGCGGCGGTCAGTTGTTCGATATTCGGGTTGCTCATCATCTATCTCCAGGTCGGGGTTCAATACAGGGGATGAAACAAAACCCCCGCTGGTCAGCGGGGGCGTGGGGTGAAGCTGAAACTTAGCGGGTCTTTTTGCCAGCGGTCTGGCCGACAGCCTTGACCGTCGCATTGGTCGCGGCGGCGACATTGGCTTCGGTGATTTCGGCGACTTGTCTGGCGGCCTTGTTCAGATTGTCGAAAGCCGAGTTGGCGGCGGCGATGGCGCTCTTGACGGCGGCGACGGCTACGTCCGACCCGGCGGGCGCGGATTTGGCGGCCTTGTCGAGCAGTTCGGCAACCTGCTTCTGGAAGCCGCCGAATTGGGCTTCGATGGTCTTCGACAGTTCTTCCTGCGCCTGGGCGGAAATTTCATAGACGCTGCGCGAGTAGGCAACGGCTTTTTCGACATTGGGCTGGGCGAGCGAAGCCTGGATCGACAGGGCTTCCTGGGGGTCTTTGGCGCCGAGCAGGGCTTTGGCGTTGGAGACGGAATCTTCGAGCACCGAGCGGGCGGTGTTGAGGTTCAAGGCAGCGATGCGCTCGGCGGAAGCCAGCGCGGCATTGGCGACCGACAAAAGGGAATCAACAGTGGCTTTGTTGGCGGCGGCGAATTGTTCGGGGGTCGTGAAGCTCATGGTGTTCTCCTCAAGGTTAAAAAGGTTGGGAGCGGCATGGCAAGCGATGGCGGACTTGTTTCTTCCTTGCTTCTCATCATGTTGCAGTGCAGCATGAGACCGATTATAGGGGAGTTTTGGCGCTTGTCAACGGTTTTCTATTGCAGTGCACAAAAAAATTTAATGCGATAAAAATCAGCGACTTGTCATGGCTTTTTAGCCGGGGCTGCGGGGGCGTCGGCGGCGCTGTCGCCGAGGCTGGAAGCGCCTTTGAGTTCGCGCGGCTCACTGCGGGGCGGCGGGCGTTGCGCCCCATCCTTGTTGCCCTTTTGTTCGAGCGTGACGCGCACGCGGCCCGGCGCGCCGTTCTTGTCGCCCGCCGTCGCCAGGTATTTTTCGTTGACCGCGTCGTACCAGATATAGTCGCCACGGATTTCGTCGCCGCCGCTCTTGACCCAGGCGCGCTGGAACAGTTCGGCGATTTCGCTGTTGCTGTCGTATTCGATGCGCTCGGCTTCGCCCTCGATATATTCGTCGCGCCCTTCGCGTTTCTGGCGGAAGTGGGCGAGTCCGCCTTTGGCGGCGGTGGCGACGCCTTTCTGGAAGCCGTATTGATCCTCGGTGACGACCACGCGGTCGGCCTTGAGAACCAGCGTACCTTTGGTGATGACGACGTTGCCTTCGAGAATCTGGATTTTTTTGGCGTCGTCGACCGAGAGACGGTTGGCTTCGAGGTGCATGGGCTTGTCGCGGTCGGCCCGTTCGGCCAGAGCGGCGGTGGCGGCGAGGCCAAGGAGGAGGCAAAGCGGGAGTGGGCGCAGGTTCATGGTTTTTTGGCCGGGCTGATGTAGACGCCTGTGACCTGCGATTGCAGGACGAAGGTCGAGAGGTTGGTGTTGACTTGGAGGCCGACGCCTTTGAGCCAGGATTGGCCCATGGTCAATTCAGCCGGGCCGTTGGTAAAGGCCGTGCCGAAATCGGGCTGGGCCGTCAGGTCTGGCGTCCGGACGCGCAGTTCGGGACGGTTGGCGGCAGCGGCGCGGACGGCGTTGACGTCATCCCAGAGAAAGACCGTTTCGCCCCCGGAACTGACCCGGGCGTTGAGCGCCGAGATGGTCAGCGGCGGCGCGTCGGGGCGGTAGTTGATGAGCGTTGGCGAGCGCAGTTCTGAGGAATCGTCGTCGGGATAATGTTCGAGCCAGGGGGAGGTCAGCCGGTATTTGACCCGGCCTTCGGCATCGAAGCGGCGAACGGTGAAATTTTCGGCAATGGCGTCGGGGTCGTGGCGTTGATTGCCGTCCCGCTTGGGTTCGGCGGAATCGACCGCGTTCTGTAGCCAGAAGCTGAGGCCGGCGAGAAAGGCTGCCAGAATGATCGGGAAAAGTTGCCCCTGCCAGTTTTTCATCACGTTTCGAGATAGGGGGCGATGGCCGCCGCCAACTTGCCCTGGGCGGCGAGGATGAATTCGATGGCTTCGCGCACGGCGCCGTGGCCGCCGCTGGCTTTGGTAATCACATGGGCCAGCTCTTTGACGATGGGTTGGGCGTTGGCCGGGGCGATGGCGAGGCCGCAGCGGCGCATCACCGGCAGGTCGATCAGATCGTCGCCCATGAAGGCGCATTGTTCCCAGCCGAGATCGAGTTGATCGAGCAGGTCGGCGACGGCCCCCTGTTTGTCGCCAACGCCCTGAAGGACATGCGTAATGCCGAGATCGGCGGCGCGCGCCGTGACGATATTGGAATGGCGACCGGTGACGATGGCCAGCTCGAAACCGGCGCGCAGCATCAGCTTGACGCCAAGACCGTCCTGGGCATTGAAGGTTTTGATTTCGCTGCCGTCTTCTGTGTAGTGCAGGCGGCCATCCGTCATCACGCCGTCGCTGTCGAAAGCGGCCAGTTTGATGCGGGCGGCGCGGGCCTCGCTATCCATCAGAGCACCTTGGCCGTAAACAGATCGTGCATGTTGAGGGCGCCAGCGAGCCGCCCTTCGGCATCGGTGACGACGAGGCCGTTGATGCGCAGACGCTCCATCATTTCGACGGCTTCGACGGCCAGCCGTCCGCCGTCGATGGCGTGCGGCGCGGCGTGCATGACGGAAGCGATATTGCCCTGGCGCAGGTCGATGCGTTTTTCAAAGGCGCGGCGCAGATCGCCGTCGGTGAAAATGCCGAGTGGCCGACTATTGCCGTCGATCACGCAAACGAAGCCCAAACCGCCGCGCGACATGGCGACGATGGCCTCGGTAATGTCGGTTTCCGGGGCGACGGCGGGCACCTGAGCGAGCGGCCGCATGACATCGGCGACATGCGTCAGCAAGCGCCGCCCGAGCGAGCCGCCGGGGTGCGAGCGGGCGAAGTCTTCGGGGCCAAAGCCACGGGCGTCGAGCAGCGCCACGGCAAGCGCGTCGCCCAAGGCCAGCGCTGCCGTCGTGCTGGCGGTTGGCGCGAGATTGTGCGGGCAGGCTTCCTGGGCGACGGCAGCGTCGAGATGAATATCGGCTTCGCGGGCCAGGGTCGATTCGGCGTTGCCGGTCATGCTGATCAGTTGCGCCCCCTGGCGCTTGACGAGCGGGACGATGGCGAGCAGTTCTTCTGACTCGCCGGAGTTGGAGAGCGCCAGCAGCACATCGTCACGGGTAATCATGCCGAGGTCGCCGTGGCTTGCTTCGGCGGGGTGGACGAAATAGGCCGGGGTGCCGGTGCTGGCGAAAGTGGCGGCGATTTTGCGGGCGATGTGGCCGGATTTGCCCATGCCGCTGACGATGACGCGGCCCCGGCTATGCAGGATCAGATCGACGGCGCGAACGAAAGCCCCGTCGAGGCGCTCAGCCAGCGCGGCGACGGCTGCGGCTTCGATGGTCAATGTCTGCCGCCCCAGTTCCAGAGCGCGTTCCGGGGTGTGGCGGGAGGGCGGAGTGCTTGGGTTCATGGCGGGGCTGCGGTTATGATGGGCGCAGTATACCTGAATCGGGAACCGGCCCTTGACTGCTCTGCCACTTGTCCTTCTCCTCCTTGGCGCGTCGGTGGTTGTCGTGGTCATTTTTCGCCGCTTCAACCTGCCGCCGGTGCTCGCTTATCTGCTTGTCGGCAGCGTGATCGGGCCGCACGCGCTCAACCTCATGGCGGAAGACGCCAGCATGGAGCATCTCGCCGAATTCGGCGTCGTCTTTTTGATGTTCTCGATCGGCCTCGAATTTTCGCTGCCCAAGCTCTACTCGATGAAGCGCATCGTCTTTGGGCTGGGTTTGTTGCAGGTGCTCGCCAGCATCGCCGTCGCCTCGACGCTGACCGTGCTCGCCGGTGTCGGCTGGCAGCTTGGGCTGGCTTTAGGCGGCGTTTTCGCCATGTCGTCGACCGCCGTGTTGAGCAAGCTCCTCTCCGAGCGAATGCAGCTCAACACGCCGCACGGGCGCGAAGCGATGGGCGTCCTGCTGTTTCAGGATCTGGCCGTGGTGCCGCTTCTGGTGATCATTCCCTCGCTCACCCAGCCGCCGGAAAAACTGGCGCTGCTGCTCGGCATTGCGCTGGTCAAGGCGGTGGTGGCGCTGGTGTTGATCCTCGTCTTCGGCCAGAAGCTGATGCGCCGCTGGTTCACCTTCGTCGCCCGCGCCAAATCGTCGGAAGTGTTCGCTCTTAACGTGCTGCTGATTACCCTTGGCCTCGCCATGCTGACGCAACTGGCCGGGCTGTCGCTGGCGCTTGGCGCTTTCGTCGCCGGGATGCTGATTGCCGAAACCGAGTACCGCCTGCAAGTGGAAGAAGACATCAAACCTTTCCGCGATGTGCTGATGGGCCTCTTTTTCGTCACCATCGGCATCAAGCTCGACATGCACGTCGTCATCGGCCTGTGGTGGCAGGTGCTGCTCGGCCTCGTCGCCCTGCTCGTCATCAAGGGCCTGATTGTCGGCCTTTTGTCGTGGCGGCTGGGCGCTTCGCCCGGCAACGCCATGCGTTCGGCGCTGTGGTTGTGCGCCGGGAGCGAATTCGGCTTCGTCCTGTTAGGGGAAATCACGCGCATCCCGGTCGAAGTCGAGCAGGTGGCGTTGACCGTGCTCGTCCTCTCCATGCTGGCTGCCCCCTTCATCGTCCAGTACAGCGAAAAACTGGTGATGCGCTTCGTCGCCAGCGAATGGCTGGCGCGCTCGATGCAACTGACCCAGATTGCCGCCCGGACCATGAGCACCGAGCGGCACGCCAGTCTCTGCGGCTTTGGCCGCAATGGTCAGTATCTCGCCCGTTTTCTCGCTCAGGAAAATATCAAATACGTCGCCCTCGACCTCGATCCCGACCGCGTCCGCGAGGCGGCGGCAGGCGGCGAAAGCGTCGTCTTCGGCGACGCCGGGCGCAAGGAGGCGCTGATTGCCGCCGGACTGATGCGGGCGAGCGTCGTCATCGTCACCATGGCCGATACGCCGCTGGCCGAAAAAGTGCTGCGCCACGTCCATGCGGCGCGGCCCGACCTGCCGGTGGTGGTGCGCACGTCCGATGACCGCGACATCGCCAAGCTGACTCAGGCCGGGGCGACCGAAGTCGTGCCGGAAATGCTCGAAGCCAGCCTGATGCTCGCTTCCCACGCGCTGGTGCTGGTCGGCGTGCCGCTTGGCCGGATCTGGAAGCGCATCCGCGCCGTTCGCGCCCAGCGTTACCGCCTTTTGCGCGGCTTCTACCACGGTCAGACCGACCATGAGGACGACGGCGACGATCAGCGCCTGCACTCGATCTGGCTGGGGCCGGGTTCCGCCGCCATTGGCCGGACGCTGGCCGAGATCGACCTTGCCGCCGCCGCTTGCGAAATCAGCGCCATCCGCCGCCTTGGCCTCCACGCCATCGAGCCGGAGCCGGAAACCCGGCTCGAAGAAGGCGACGTGGTCGTCGTCCTCGGCCCGCCGGAAGGCGTGATGGCGGCGGAGGCGCGGCTGTTGCAGAAATGAAAAAGGCCCGCTGGTGAGGCGGGCCTTGGGGGTTGAGGGGCGCGGTCAGAAAGCCAGACAGACGGTGTAGGAATCGGCCTCGTTAAGGGTCGGGGATGTGCCGGTGGAGGTAATGGCGGTCTGACTGGTGGTCTGGTTGGCGCTCTGGTTGCTCATCGCCATCATCGAGCCGGTGGCCGTGTTGCCATCGTCCATCATGGTATCGAGTTGTTTGGCGAATCTGCCGAGAATGCCTTCCGAGCAGACGATATAGGTGCCGCGCAGATCTTTGATCGGCGGATTCACGCCGCTGGTGATGCCGATGATGCCGCCATCGGCGTTTTTCGGAATGTAATCGGGGTTTTTCGTATCGGTCGGTCCGGGCGCGAAACCAGCCAGACGGACGTGCTGCCAGAAAAGATAGGTTTCCTCTGTGTTGGCAGAGCTGTTCCAGGCGCCGTCAATGACACCATTGCCCTGTTTTTTGTCGGGCGTGGTGGCCAGCGTGGCTGTAGCGCCGAGATGATCCGTTGCCAATTTGTCATCGCCCGGCAGCGCCTTGTATTTATCCTGATAGCCGTAGATGAACAGCGGAATGGTGCGAAAGTCGTTGGCAAAATTCTTGACCTTGGCGCTGTTGATGAGTTCCTGCCCTTTCAGCACGCCGCCGAGCAGGAGGCCGATGATGACCAGCACGATGGCGATTTCGACGAGGGTGAACCCTGTTTGGCGGGTTTTCATGGCATTCTCCGGGATGATTATTCGGAAGAGCCTTACGCAAATATCATGCCTGTGAAAAAAGGCGGTTTTTCGCGGCTATCCGCCTGATTTTGCATCAAAAATGTCGAAAAATGGACAGCCTGTTTTAATAATGGACGACCGGCCCGCGCAAAAATTCGCCACCCGCTTTGCTGCCCGTCTGGCTGGCTGGTCGCATCTGTTGCTCGTCAGCCATTTGCTGATGCTGCATGTGCTGGCCTTCGGCGGCTGGCGCTTGCCCGCTGTGCGCCTGTTGTGGCTGGCGGCGCTCGGCCTCTTTTTGTTGTGGCAGCCTTTTGTCCCCGGCGAGCGGCGGATCAGCCCCGCCCAGGGCGGCGTCCTGTTTGCCGTGGCGCTGGCTTCGACCTGGTTTCTCGGGCCGTGGCTGCTGCTGGTCTGGTGCGGCGCGCTGGCCGGGGCCATCGGCGGCCGCGTGCTGTGGGGCGCGCGGCGCGGCGAGCGCATCGGCTACCTGCTGGCTTTTGGTTACGTCGCCGGTCTCACGGTATTTGGCGTGGTGCCGGAACTTTCGCCCAAGGTGGCGCTCGACCCGCTGCCGCGTGAAGTGTTTTCCCGCCTGATGCCCTTTCTGCTGCCGCTGCTGCTGGTGTTTCCGGCGCGTGCGCCGCAGCGCCGGGCGGGACAGGTTTTTGACCTGTTTTACGGCCTTCTGGTGTTTCTCGTGCTGGCGGTGTTCGTGCTTGGCGCGTTGACCTACATGCTGGTTGGCGGCGTGGCTTATGTCGAAGCCCTGTTTTCGACCTCGCTCGCTATGGCGGCGGCCCTGCTGGTCGTTGCCTGGGCGTGGGACCCGCGCGCCGGGTTTGCCGGTATGGGGGCGGCGGTGTCGCGTTATCTGCTGTCGGTCGGGATGCCGCTCGAACAGTGGCTGGCGCAACTGGCCGTTGAAAATGAGCGCGAAACCGAGCCGCTGCCCTTTCTCGCCGCCGTCATGCCGCGTTTGCAGGGTATGCCCTGGGTCGTCGGCAGCGCCTGGACAGCCGCCGGGCAAACGGGCCAGACGGGCGAACAGGGCCGACACCGCCATATTCATCAGATGGCCGATTTGACCCTGATCGTTTATTTTCGCCGCGAGCCTTCGCCGTCGATGCGCTGGCACGTCCAATGGTTATTGCGTCTGGTCGCCGAATTTTATGAAGTCAAGCGTCAGGCCCATGAATTGCAGCGCATCGGCTATTTGCAGGCGGTCTATGAGACTGGCTCGCGTGTCACCCATGATGTCAAGAACCTGCTGCAATCCATGCAGGCGCTGTGCTACGCCGCCGCCCAGCCGGGCGATCCGGCGCAACTGGCGGGCTTGCTCGGCAAGCAGTTGCCGCTCCTCACCGAACGTCTGCGCGTCACCCTCGACAAACTTCAGGCGCCGATGGCCGAGCAGGGTCAATGGGAAGACGCCGGTCAATGGTGGCGGCGCTTGCAGAGCCGTTATGTGGCGCGGAACATCGACTGGCTGGGCTTGCCGGATGCTGGCGAGCGCCTGCCAGCCACGCTGTTTGACAGCGTTGCCGAAAACCTCTTGCAGAATGCGCTGGCCAAGCGCCAGCGCGAAGCGGGCTTGCGCATCATGGTCAGTTTTTTGGGCGGCGGCTTCGCGGTCGATGACGATGGCGCGCCGCTCGCCCCCGAACTGGCGGCCAGGATATTGCAGGGGCCGGTGCATTCCGAAGATGGTCTTGGCATCGGTTTGTATCACGCCGCCCGTCAGGCCGCCGCCAGCGGTTATTTGCTGGAACTTGCCGAAAATCGCGCCGGGCGGGTCAGTTTCAGGCTTTTGCCACGGCGCTGAGAGCGGCCCCGGCCAGGGCCAGAGCATCAAAACTCTTTAACGCTTAATGATTTACAGAACCGGCGATTAATCTTACTGTGTCACAAACGTAGCCTTGCATTCAAGCGCAGGCAACACGGGCAGCGTGGCAGCCTTCTGAGCAAGGCGGCGGCGATACGCAGCCGCAAACTCGTGATCGACGATGGGACGTGGCGCTGCGTGCGCGGGGCTG
>JAITWU010000067.1 GCA_031285115.1 Azonexus sp.
ATCTGGCCGCCGCCGATGTCGGCGATCTCGGCAAAGTCAAACTCTCGGCCAACTGGATGGCGGCCTGCGGCGTGGCGGGCGAAGATGCCCGGCTGTACGCCACCGTCGAGGGTATTTCCCGGTTGTGTCAGGCCATCGGCATCTCGATTCCCGTCGGCAAAGATTCGCTGTCGATGCGCACCGCGTGGGAAGAGGGCGAAGCAAAAAAACAGGTCGTCTCGCCGCTGTCCCTCATCGTCACCGCCTTTGCCGCCGTCGACGATGTTCGTCTGACAAAAACGCCGCTCTTGGTCAAAGATCAAGGCGAAACCGAATTGCTGCTGCTGGATTTGGGCCAAAACCGCCTCGGCGGCTCCTGTCTCGCCCAGGTCTACAACGCCACCGGCGACGATGCGCCGGATGTCGATGACCCGGCGCAGTTGCAGGGCCTGTTCAACGCCGTGCAGCAACTCAACCGCGCCGGTCTGCTCCTGGCCTACCACGACCGCTCCGACGGCGGCCTCTTCGTCGCCGCCTGCGAAATGGCTTTTGCCAGCCGCTGTGGTATTTCGCTCGATCTCGACGGACTGTGTTTCGACGCCGCCGCGCTCGATGTCGATGGCGCGGAAAAACGCCCCGACCTCATGGCTGGCCGCGATTTCGAGCACATCGTCCGCGCCCTGTTCAACGAAGAACTCGGTGCCCTGATCCAGATTCGCCGCGCCGACCGCGAGCGCGTCACGCCCATTCTGCGCGGCTGCGGTGTGCCTTACCATTTTGTCGGCACGGTCAATGATGGCGACGAAATCCGCGTCACCCGCAACGCCCGGCGCATCCTGCGCGAGTCGCGTATCGACCTGCAACGCGCCTGGTCAGAAACCAGCTACCGGATGCAGAGCCTGCGCGACAACCCGGTTTGCGCCGGGCAGGAATTTGACCGCATCCTCGATGCCGCCGATCCGGGCCTCTCGCCCAAACTCACTTTTGACCCGGCGGAAGATTTCACCACGGTTTATCACGCCGCCCGCCGCCCGCGCCTCGCCATCCTGCGTGAGCAGGGCGTCAACAGCCATTACGAAATGGCCGCCGCCTTTGACCGCGCCGGGTTTGCCGCCATCGACGTGCATATGAGCGACATCCTCGCCGGTCGCGTCAATCTCAAGGATTTCACGGGCCTTGCCGCCTGCGGTGGTTTTTCTTACGGCGACGTACTCGGCGCAGGGCAGGGCTGGGCCAGAACCATCCTCATGCACGACGGCTGCCGCGACCAGTTTGCCGCCTTCTTCAACCGCCCGGACACCTTTGCGCTTGGCGTCTGCAACGGCTGCCAGATGATGAGCGCCCTCAAATCGCTCATCCCCGGCGCAGAACACTGGCCCGCCTTTCGCCGCAACACCGTCGAGCAGTTCGAGGCGCGTTTTGTCATGACCGAAGTGCTCGATTCGCCATCTATTTTCTTCGCCGACATGGCCGGTTCGCAAATCCCCATCGTCGTCTCACACGGCGAGGGCAGGGCGGTCTTCGACCAAGCGAACGACGCGCAAAAATGCCTCGCCGCCGCCCGTTTTGTCGACAACCGGGGGATGCCAACCGAGATTTACCCCTACAACCCCAACGGCTCGCCGGGCGGTCTGACTGCCGTCACCACCGCCGATGGCCGCTTCACCGCCATGATGCCGCACCCGGAGCGCGTCTTCCGCAGCGTACAAATGTCCTGGCATCCGCCGGGCTGGGGCGAAGATTCCCCGTGGCTGCGCATGTTCCGCAATGCGCGGCGGTGGGTGGGGTAGGTCTCGTAGCCAGGATTAGCTTCCTCCTGCCCGGCATCTCTTGTGGCAACGCGCCGCCTCACGTTTCGCTACCCGTTTGAGGGTCGCCCCGCGCCGATTCCTCTAGCTGGCTTCGTCAGCTACATGCCGGATACGTATTTGAAGTTGTCTGGTGTGTCCATGCAAGCAGCCTTTCGCGAGAAAGGTTTGGAGAACCTGTACAGACGCCTCGAAAGACATAAAGATCAGATGGCGCAGGATCTCGCCTCGAAGGCGGCGCGCCTCGAAAAACTGTTCAACGAGATGTTCGATGGACTTGAGGTTTCAGAGAATGCGCAGCCTTTCGTCGACGATTTGAAACTTGGCGTCGGTTGTATGGAGGCTCGGCAGCGCGTTAACTCACGGATGTTGATCGAATGCCTGTTCCTCGGAATGGGCATTGAGCCGAGCGCCTGGCAACGACGGCACTGTCATTTAGTCGTGCTGGAACGAGCAAGCTGGCAAGCCCAGCAGTTGTTTGAAGCAGGCGATAGGTCGGAAGCCGTCGATTTCATGGTCAGTCATCCCTTGCTCAGTGCTTTACTCTGGCCTGCCATGGAGGAGGCTCTGCGTAAAGCGCCAAATCTGGAAACTTTACTCCCGCTAAGGGCTGCCATGTCTCTGGATGCACACTTGGGCTGGTTGGCTGCATGGGATATTGATGTTTGCGAAAAGCGGAGGGATGCGAAGTCACAATTTACCTGCCTGCTGCCCTCCCAGAACCATCCTGGTCGTAATCCAACCAGCCTGCTTTTTGACGAACTGAAACGCCGTTCCAGAGCTTCATCAATCCACGAGATGCTTGACGGATGCAGCGATCAATCAGAACCGGAGATTGGCGACTGGAGTGCAGGAAAGCACTTTCCTGATCTTGGCAAACTGGAGAAATTGATGAAGGCGCACGGGCTGGAAGACCCAGACGACACCCTGTATCCACAGTTCGGCGCCACGAAGCTCATCAATCTACTGGGTTATCTTGGACAGTCTTTGTCAGACCGGGCGCGAAAGAAAGGCGAACCACCAGCATTGTGGCCGTGGCCCGCCTACCCGTTCGACCACCCGGATTTCGAGTCATGGGCAGCGGCCCGCTATCCTTACTGGCTGACTTATCACCGCGAAAATGGCGAGGTTCTTGCGAACCTCGCCAAGCGGTAATGCGGGAAGCTATTCCTGCTCGTCTAGCAGCCGCTCTTCCCAATCTTCGGGGCGTTCATCCTCGCCGCGAGATTGCCAATACGCATCGTGTTCCGGGTTAAGTTGATTGGCGTGATTATCCAGATCATGTTTTTCCATGCTCTTACTCCATTCATAGCGGTTGAGATAGGCGGACATCGCCAGGCATCCGTTTGACCGGTGAGTCAGGCTTTACTTGAAGGTGGCGCGTTGCTGCGTCCACCGCCAGACTTGTTTCCCGTGGTGCTGGGCCAGCCGCCACCATTCCCTGGTCCCCGCCCGCCGCCTCCCGAGCCAGCGCCACCGCCTGACTTGCCGCCAGTGGAACTGCCTTTCCCACCACCGCCTGAATTACCCTTAGCCATAACACACTCCTTCTTCAAATTGCGCCGGACCATTCCGACAATTCCACTATGCCGGGTTTGCAAAGGCCAAGCGATGGCGATGTTTTACCAAAACTGAAATGTGCTCGCGATGTTGATACTGTTTGAAGCACGAAGGGGCGGCGAGTTACGGTATCATCCATCACTTTTGCCGGGCCGCCAGCGGCCATTCTGAACGACCTCGAAGGATTTTTCTCTCATGTTCGACGCAGTCCGCAATAACAAATGGGTGTCGCAGGCCATTCTTGGCCTGATTGCCATCACCTTCGCCTTCTTTGGCCTTGAATCCTATGTCCGTAACGCTGACTCGAACCAGTATGTCGCCAAAATTGGCGATGTCAAAATCAGTCAGCAGGAATTCCAGCAGGCGCTGCGCGAGCAGCAGGATCGGATGCGCGGCCAGCTTGGCGCCGCGTTCGACGCCAGGGTGCTGGAGACGCTGGAAGCGCGCAAGGCGATTCTCGATGACCTCATCAACAAACGCCTGCTCACGCTGGAAGCCGCCAAGCGTCGTCTGGTGGTTGACAATGAGGCGATCCGTCAGGTCATTCTCGGCATCCAGGCTTTTCAGGTCGATGGTCAATTTTCCAGCGCCCGTTACGAGGCGGCTTTGAGTGGTCAGAACATGACGCCCGCGATGTTTGAAGCGCAATTGCGGCAGGATCTGGTTGTTCAGCAACTCATCAACACCTTGCTTCGTTCGAGCTTTACGCCCAACGCCGTCACCGACCGCATCCTCGCCTTGCAGACTGAAAAACGGGCAATTTCCGAAGTACGGTTGCCCCTCGATGATTATCTCGACAAAGTCAAACTCGCCGATGACGCGGCCAAGCGTTATTACGACGAGAACAGCGAGCAGTTCCGCCAGCCGGAGCAAGCCATTGCTGAATATGTGGTGCTGTCGCTCGACAATATCGGCAGCCAGCAGACCGTCAGCGAGGACGACATCAAAACGTGGTATGAGAGCCACCGCGCCCAGTATGAGCAACAGGAAGAGCGCCGCGCCAGCCATATTTTGATTGGCTCGGAAAAAATCGGCGTCGACAAGGCGCGGGCCAAAGCGGAAGAGGCGCTGGCCGAAGTCAGAAAAAATCCCGGCCATTTTGCCGAACTCGCCAGCAAGTATTCCGACGATCCCGGCTCGGCGGGGAAGGGCGGCGATCTGGGTTTTTTCGGTCGTGGCGCGATGCTAAAACCCTTTGAAGACACGGCTTTTTCCCTCAAAGAGGGGGAAATTTCCAGCGTCGTGCAATCTGACTTTGGTTTTCACATCATCAAACTGACCGGCATCCACCCCGCCCAAACCAAGCCGCTCTCCGAAGTGCGCGGCGCGATTGAAAGCGAACTCAAAAAAACCGCCGCCGCCCGCCTGTTTGCTGATGCCGCCGAGACTTTCAAAACCGTGGTTTATGAACAGGAGAGCAGCCTTGCGCCAGTGGCGGAAAAATTCAAGCTCAAGATCGTCCGCTCCGACTGGATCGGGCGTCAGCCCAATCGCGCCAATTCGTCCGCGCCGCTGGCTAACGAAAAACTGCTGGCCGCCTTGTTTGGCGAAGATTCCGTCAAAAACCGGAGCAACACCGAGGCCATCGAAATCGCCCCGAACACGCTGGCCGCCGCCCGTCTCGTTGATTACAAGGCGGCTGCGCAACAACCTTTTGCTGGCTTGCAAGCCAGTATCGAAACCCTGCTGCGCCGTCAGGAAGCGCAAACGC
>JAITWU010000096.1 GCA_031285115.1 Azonexus sp.
GTCGACCAGAAAGTGCTGCCCAATTTCAACTTCACCCGCATGACCGCGCTCGCCGTTGGCCGCGACTGGCGCACGGCCAGCCCGCAGCAGCAGCAGCAATTGACCGAACAGTTCAAAACCCTCCTGGTGCGGACTTACGCCAATGCGCTCACCAGCTACCGCGACCAGAAAGTCGTCTATCGGCCTTTCAAAATGAAGCCCGACGAAACCGACGTGCTGGTCCGCACCGAAGTCCAGCAACCCGGCAGCAAACCGGTTCAGCTCGATTACAGCCTCGAATTGAAAGATGGCGCGTGGAAGGTGTACGACGTGACCGTCGCTGGCATCAGTCTCGTCACCAATTACCGCGACCAGTTCATGCAGGAAGTGCGCAACGGCGGCATCGACGGCCTGATCGCCTCGATCAGCGCCAAAAACCGCTCGCTGGAACAAAATCAGGGCAAAAAATGATTGAACGCAACGGCGAGCGGCTCCTCGTCAAAGCGCCGCTCCTCATGGCCAATGCCCGCGCGCTACTCGAAGCGGGCCACGCCGCCTTGCAGCCGGGCGAGCAGATTTTCGATTTTTCGCCAGTCAAGGAAGCGGACTCCTCCGCTCTTGCCGTCATGCTCGGCTGGCTGCGCAGTGCCCCGGCGGCCCAGGCCAGCATCCGTTTCGCCCACATCCCGGCGGGCGTTTTATCGCTCGCCGAACTGTATGGCGTCACGGAACTGCTGCCGCTGGCGTGAGCGGCATGGCGTTTGCGGCATTTATGGCATTTGTAGGATGGGTAGAGCGCAGCGAAACCCATCAATCAGGAGACTTTGCCAGCGCGCGCGATGGGTTTCGCTACGCTCTACCCATCCTACGGGCTGCCGCGCGATCATCTCTCTCCCCTTGCAATACCAGAAGCACTGATGCGATTGCCCTGTCCCTCGCCCCGCAAGGGGAGCGGAGCTTTAACGGCGGTATTCAATGACCGCCGCCGTCTCCCTCACCAACGTCATCAAACGTTTCGGCCCCTTGCAAGCCTTGGCCGGGGTTTCTCTCGACATCGGCCAAGGCGAGTTTTTTGGTCTGCTCGGCCCCAACGGGGCAGGCAAGACGACGCTCATCTCGGCTCTGGCGGGACTCATTCGCGCTGATTCGGGCAGTTTGCAGGTCATGGGCCACGATGTCGTCAGCGATTTTCGCGTCGCCCGCCGTCTGCTCGGCGTGGTGCCGCAGGAACTGGTGTTCGACCCCTTTTTCAATGTCCGCGAAACGCTGCGCATCCAGTCCGGCTACTTCGGCATCCGCAAAAATGACGACTGGATCGACGAAATTCTCGCCAATCTCGATCTGACCGGCAAAGCCGAAACCAATATGCGCCGGCTTTCCGGCGGCATGAAGCGGCGGGTGCTGGTGGCCCAGGCGCTGGTGCATAAGCCGCCGGTGATCGTCCTCGACGAGCCGACCGCCGGGGTCGATGTCGAATTGCGCCAGGGGCTGTGGCAGTTCATCCGCCGCCTGAATGGCGAAGGCCACACCATTGTCTTGACCACGCATTATCTCGAAGAGGCGGAGGCGCTCTGCAACCGCATCGCGCTCATGAAACAGGGCCGAATCGTGGCGCTGGACACCACCGAGCGGCTCCTTGCCGAACATCCGGGGGCCTCGCTGGAAGAGGTTTTTATCAGGACGATGCGGGCATGATCGGTTTCTCGACCCTGTTTTACAAAGAAATTCTGCGTTTCTGGAAAGTCGCTTTCCAGACCGTTGCCGCGCCGGTGCTGACGGCGCTGCTTTATCTCCTCATTTTCAGCCATGTGCTCGACGCCCATGTGCGGGTGCATGGTCTGGCCTACGGCAGCTTCCTGATTCCCGGCCTCGTCATGATGCAGGTTTTGCAGAATGCCTTTGCCAATTCATCCTCCTCCCTCAGTCAGGCCAAGATCACCGGCTCCATCGTTTTTGTCTTGCTGCCGCCGATTTCCTACCCGGCTTTTTTTGCCGCCTATGTGCTGGCGGCGATGGCGCGCGGTCTCATGGTTGGCGTCGGCGTGTTGCTGGCGACGGCGGGGTTCATTGATCTGCAAATCGTCGCGCCGGGCTGGATCATCGTTTTCGCCCTCCTGAGCGGCGCTTTGTTCGGGGCGCTGGGCATGATTGCCGGTATCTGGTCGGAAAAATTCGATCAACTGGCGGGTTTTCAGAATTTTCTCATCATGCCGCTGACCATGCTTTCCGGCGTTTTTTACTCCATTTATACTCTGCCGCCGTTTTGGCGGACCGTTTCCCACTACAACCCTGTTTTTTACATGATCGACGGCTTCCGTTACGGCTTTTTCGGTGTTTCCGACGTGCCGCCGCTGACCAGTTTCAGCGTCGTTTTCGCCTGTTTCTCCGCCATCACCCTGCTGACGCTGGAATTGCTCCGGCGCGGCTGGAAGCTCAGAGGTTAATTTCCCCATGCACCCCGACCACATCAAACAACTCATCCTCGCTGGCATGACCTGCGACCACCTCGAACTCGACGGCGATGGCCGCCATTTTGAGGCCCTTGTCGTCAGCGCCGAATTTGCCGGTAAAAACCGCGTCCAGCGCCAGCAGCGCGTCTATCAGACGCTCAAGGACAAACTCGATAGCGGCGAACTGCACGCCCTCTCCTTCAAAACCCTGACGCCGGAAGAATGGAGCGTCCAGCGTGGATAAACTGTTACTCAAGAGCGGCCCGCGCCTTACCGGCGAAATCGCCATTTCCGGCGCCAAAAACGCTGCCCTGCCGATTCTCTGCGCCGCCCTCCTCAGTCCGGAGCCGCTCCGTCTGACCAATGTCCCGCGCCTCAACGACATCGCCACCATGCAGCGTCTGCTGCGCGACATGGGCGTCGCCATTGCCGCCGACGGCGCTGATGTGACGCTCGATGGCAATGACCTGAGCAACCCGGTCGCTTCCTACGAGCGAGTCAAAACCATGCGCGCCGCCATCCTCGTTCTTGGCCCGCTGCTCGCCCGCTGCGGCGAAGCCCGCGTCTCGCTGCCCGGCGGCTGCGCCATCGGGGCGCGTCCGGTCGATCAGCACATCAAGGGCTTGCAGGCGATGGGCGCGGAAATCACCGTCGAACAGGGTTACATCCACGCCAAAGCCAGCCGCCTCAAAGGCGCGCGCATCTGCACCGACATGGTGACGGTGACCGGCACCGAAAATCTCATGATGGCCGCCTGCCTCGCCGATGGCGAAACCATTATCGAAAACGCCGCCCGCGAGCCGGAAGTGGTCGATCTCGCCAACTGTCTCGTCAGCATGGGCGCGCGCATTTCCGGCGCGGGCACGGATGTCATCCGCATTCACGGCGTTGCGAGACTCCACGGCGCGACGCACAGCGTCATGCCCGACCGCATCGAAACCGGCACCTACCTCTGCGCCGCCGCCATTACCGGCGGCGACGTGCGGTTGCGCAAAACCTCCGCCGCTTATCTCGACGCCGTCATCGACAAACTCATGGACGCCGGTTGCGACATCACCATCGAGCGCGACGCCATCCGCCTCAAAGCCCCGCCGCGCCTCAAAGCCGTCAGCCTGCGCACCGCCCCCTATCCGGCTTTCCCGACCGACATGCAGGCGCAGTTCATGGCTATCAACTGCGTTGCCGAGGGCGTCGCCACCATCCGCGAAACCATTTTTGAAAACCGTTTCATGCACGTCAACGAACTGATGCGGCTCGGGGCCAATATCCAGATCGAAGGCAGCAACGCCATCGTTCGCGGCGTCGAGCGGCTCGAAGGGGCAACCGTCATGGCGACCGACCTGCGCGCCTCGGCTTCCCTCATCATTGCTGGCCTCGTCGCCGAAGGCGAAACCCTGATCGACCGCATCTACCACCTCGACCGTGGCTATGAGCGAATCGAGGAAAAACTCGCGCAACTTGGGGCGGAAGTGCGGCGGGTTAGTTGAGCCGGATGTTGACGCTGGCCGACAGTGTCGGCCAAATATGCAAATAAGGCTTGGCGTTCCCGTTAGCTTGGGCGATACTCTGCGGTTCGGGTTTCCAGGCAGTGTGTTGTCCCTGTGTTGTCATTGGTTTGTCAGCTCCTCGGTCTTGGTTCTCGTACTTTTTAATCTTTTCCAAGGATGTACAAAAATGGCAAATGGCACCGTCAAGTGGTTCAACGACGCCAAGGGTTTTGGCTTTATTTCCCCGGCAGAAGGCGGCGAAGATGTTTTCGCCCATTTCTCGGCGATTCAGGGAGCGGGCTTCAAGACCCTGACTGAAAACCAGAAAGTGACCTTCGACATCGTCACCGGCCCCAAGGGCAAGCAAGCCGCCAATATCCGCCCGGTTGAATAAACCGCCGCGCTGTGATCAAAGAGCCTGGTTCGCCAGGCTCTTTTGCGTTGACGGCGGGTTTTTAGATTCGGTCGTTCAGGCCCGATCAAACACGCGCCGCAGCGCCGCCCGGCCCGTCTGCCAGAAGCCCGCCGCGCCAAGTAGCGCCAGCGCCAGCAGAATCAGCGCGATGCCGCCGCCTTCGAGCGGATCGGGATATTCACCCAGCAACCACAGGGCTTGCAGCACGCTCATGACCGGGATCATCAGGGTCGACAAACCAGCGACGCCAGCGGGCAGGGTGCGCAAAATGAACAGCCACAAAATCCAGGCCAGCGCCGTCGCCAGCACCGCGTTGTAAGCGAGCGTCAGGAGCAGTCGGGGCGCTGACCAGATGATCGGCTGTTCGTGGGTAGAGAGCGCCAGCGTCGCCAGAATGACTGCGCCGACGGCCATCGACCAGGCCGTCAGGCACAAGAGATCAATGGGATGGTCGCGGAAAGCCCGTTTGGCGATGACCGCCCCGGCCGCCCATGACGCCCCGGCGGCGACGGCAAGGAGCGAACTGAGCAGCGTGCCATGCAAAGCCCAGGGCTGAATGACCAGCAACAAGCCGCAAGCGGCGATGGCGGCGGCGATGTATTGTCGGCGCTGCGGTTTTTCGCCGAGCAGGAGCGCGGCGAAGGCCATCATCCAGAAGGGCATGATATAGACCAGCACCGCCGTTTTACCGGCCCCGCCCGCCACCAGCGCCAGTTGCGAGAGGCCGGTCATGCCCGCCGACTGCAACAGGCCGACGCCCAACACGGGCCGCCACGGCGGCGGCTTGAGCGAACGGCCCGTGAGCGGCAACAGCGCCAGCAGCAGCGCCGCGCCAAGCCCGCAGCGCAAGGCGGCGAAATCGAGCGCGCCGATGTAGCGCAGCACGGCTTTGGTGACGATCCAGTTGTAGCTCCAGATCAGCGCCAGAACGATCAGCGCCAGCGCGGCGAAGCGGGTGGTTTGGGTGGAATTGGGCAACGATTTCAGCCAAAAACGCGGAAACGCTCGCCGTTATTCATAAAGGCTTTATCGCCAAAGCCCGCCGCGTTTGAGCCGAACGGCATCATCGCACGCAGTTTCCAGCTGGCGGGCACGTTCCACGCCGCAGCGGCGGCGTCATCGACCAGCGGGTTGTAGTGTTGCAGGCTGGCCCCGATGTTGGCGGCGGCAAGCGCCGTCCACACCGCCAGTTGAGCCATGCCGCTGGCCTGTTCGGACCAGATCGGGAAATTGTCGGCGTAGGCGGCGAATTTTTCCTGCAAGCCCTTGACCACGTTCTGATCTTCGTAGAACAACACAGTACCGGCGCCAGCGGCAAAACTTTTGATCTTGGCTTCGGTCGCGGCAAAAGCCTCGGCTGGGACGATTTTACGCAGGGCCTCGCTGACCAGATTCCAGAATTTGTCACTCTCCGCGCCAAACAGAATGACAGCGCGGGACGACTGCGAATTGAACGGCGAAGGCGATTGCCGGATCGCCTCCTGAATCAGTTGGGCCACTTCGGCCTTGGCCAGGGGCAGGTTTTTGCCGAGAGCATATTGCGAGCGGCGGGCTTTGAGCGCCTGGAGCACGGTATTGGACATGATGGGTTCCTTTCAGGAAAGCGGGATGAAACAGTGGTCAGGGGCTGGATTATCGGAGCAAGCCCAGGCTTCTACAACCTTGACCGGCAATCTTTTCGCCAGCCGCCGGTCAAGGCGGGGCAGCCGGGGCTTGCGGTAAAATCCACCCTTTACCCCCAAGGCTTTGACCCCGTGACCATCATCACCATCGCCCTCTCGAAGGGCCGCATTTTTGACGAAACGCTGCCCTTGCTGGCCGCCGCCAACATTGTCCCGAGCGAAAACCCGGAAACTTCCAGAAAACTCATCATCGGCACCAACCGCCCGGAGGTGCGCGTCGTCATCGTCCGCGCCACCGATGTGCCGACTTATGTCCAATACGGTGCGGCGGACATCGGCGTGGCGGGCCGGGATGTTCTCATCGAACATGGCGGCGAAGGGCTGTATTCGCCGCTCGACCTTGGCATTGCCCGCTGCCGGATGATGGTGGCGGTGCCGGAGGGTTTTGACTACGCCAATGCCGTGCGCCAGGGGGCGCGGCTCAAAGTGGCTTCCAAATACATCAAGACGGCGCGCGAGCATTTTGCCGAGAAGGGCGTGCATGTCGACCTCATCAAACTCTACGGCTCGATGGAACTCGCGCCTTTAGCCGGGCTGGCCGACGCCATCGTCGATCTGGTATCGACCGGCGGCACCTTGAAGGCCAACAGGCTGACGGCTTGCGAGCACATCATGGATATTTCGGCGCGCCTCGTCGTCAATCAGGCGGCGCTCAAGGTCAAGCGCGAAACCTTGCAGCCGATCATCGACGCCTTTGCTGGCGCAGCGGGAGATCAATGATGCTGAAGATCAAACGCCTGGCGACTGCGGAGGCCGCTTTTACGGCCCGGCTCGATGCCCTGCTCGCCTTCGAGGCGGCGGCGGATGAGCAGATCGAGCGCACCGTGGCCGCCATTCTGGCCGACGTAAAAACCCGTGGCGACGCGGCGGTGGTCGATTACAGCAACCGCTTCGACCGCCTGACGGCAACGACGATGGCCGACCTCGAACTGGCGGCGGGCGACCTGCAAGCCGCCCTCGACCACCTGCCGGAAGCGCAGCGAGAGGCACTGGAAGCGGCGGCGGAGCGCATCCGCGCCTACCACCAGCGGCAAAAGCTGGAAGGCTGGTCGTATACCGAGGCCGACGGCACCCTGCTCGGCCAGATGGTGACGCCGCTCGACCGCGTCGGCCTCTACGTGCCGGGCGGCAAGGCGGCCTATCCTTCGTCGGTGCTGATGAATGCGATTCCGGCCAAAGTCGCGGGCGTCAAGGAACTGATCATGGTCGTGCCAACGCCGGGCGGCGAAAAAAATCCGCTGGTGCTGGCGGCGGCCTGTCTGGCGGGCGTCGACCGGGTATTCACCATCGGCGGCGCGCAAGCCGTCGGTGCTTTGGCCTACGGCACGCAGGCCGTGCCGCAGGTCGACAAAATCGTCGGCCCCGGCAACGCCTATGTCGCCACCGCCAAGCGCCGCGTCTTTGGCGTCGTCGGCATCGACATGGTCGCCGGGCCGTCGGAAATCCTCATTGTTTCAGACGGTTCCGGCAATCCCGACTGGGTGGCGATGGATCTCTTTTCGCAGGCCGAACACGATGAACTGGCGCAATCCATCCTCATCTGCACCGACGCCGCTTTCATCGACCGCGTCCAGGCCAGCATCGACAAGCTGCTGCCCACCATGCCGCGCCGGGCGGTGATCGAAGCCTCACTCACCGATCGCGGCGCTTTCATTCTGGCGCATGATCTGGCTGAAGCCGTCGCCCTCGCCAACCGCGTCGCCCCCGAACACCTCGAACTGGCGCTGGCTGACCCGGAACCCTGGGTTGCCCGCATCCACCACGCCGGGGCCATTTTCATCGGCCATTACACCTCCGAATCCCTCGGCGACTACTGCGCTGGCCCGAACCACGTCCTGCCGACCTCCGGCTCGGCCCGTTTTTCGTCGCCCCTGGGCGTCTACGATTTCCAGAAGCGCACCAGCCTCATCAAAGTCTCACAACGCGGCGCGCAGACGCTCGGCCACATCGCCTCCACCCTGGCCCACGGCGAAGGCTTGCCCGCGCACGCCCGGTCGGCGGAGTTGCGGCTGGATTTGTGATGGCAAATTGTTAGGACGAGGAAAAGCGATTTGATCCTTTACTACCAAAGAGAGAATGGTTATCCACCCTGCGGTCCTTTTGCTTCGCCTTTGGCCCCCGTAACGGTCGATTCTAAAAAATTGGTATCATCGGAAGACCTTCAACCAGCAATTAAATCATCATGAAAAAAAATGCGTTTTTGGTATCGCTCGCAGTCATCATTTCCGGCTGCGCCTCTGTTGCGGTGAATGAGGAATCATTACAGTCCCGTACCGCTTTCGCGTTGGGGTTGGAACAAGGGGATTTCACCATCAGCAACCGTTCCGATGATGGCGTGCGTACCGATTACACCGTAACGACAAACAAAAAACAGGTTTTTTCCTGTTATGTGACGGGCGTCGTCAGTATTACGGGGCGTAATGTTTCAGACGCTATTTGCAGCGAAAAATCTTCACCTGCCGCTACGGCTGGCAAAGGGAAAAACGCAGAAAAAAAACCGGCTGGCAAAGCCTCTGGCTGTAACGACCTGCTGCGAGCCGCCGGTCGGTGTTGAGAAACTGTTTGCTGTTTCGTAACGCCTATTTTGTCCGTCAATTTGCGCGGGATGGATAGCGCATAGTTCGTAGGATGGGTAGAGCGCAGCGAAACCCATCAAGGCGCGACCGAGGCGGTGGAAACGATGGGTTTCGCTGCGCTCTACCCATCCTACCGTTTGATCCGGGAACGGTAGGCTGTGCCTCAGCCGCCTCAAGGGTTCATGCCATATGAAAGATAACAGTGCCGTTCGCCCAACCCTTTGGGTGCTTTTCCGCGAATTTTCCAAAGTCGGTCTCTCCGGTTTTGGCGGCGTTCTGCCTTTTGCCCGCCGCATGTTGGTCGAGCGCACCGGCTGGATGACGGCGGAAACTTTCAACGCCCAGCTTGGCTTGTGCCAGTTTTTGCCGGGGCCGAATGTCGTCAATCTGGCGGTCGTCGTCGGCAAACGCCATCGCGGGCTGGCCGGGGCCATTGTTGCGCCCTTGGGGCTGCTCGCCGGGCCGTTCGCCATCATCGTGCTGCTGGCGCTGCTCTACGATGCTTACGGCCAGTTGCCGATTGCCCAGTCGCTCCTGCGCGGCATTGCCGCCGCCGGGGCCGGTCTCTTGTTCGCTACCGCCTGGCGCATGGGCGGCGCCATTCGTGAGAAGGCCGTTTTTCTGCCCTTTGCCGCGCTGGTGGTGATTGGCGTCGCCGGGCTGCGCTGGCCGATGTTGTGGGTCATGCTGGCCGGTCTTGCCTGTTCCGGCGGGGTGGCTTACTGGCGGTTGGGGCGGCAATGAATACGGTGGTCGAGCTGTTCGCCGAATTTTTCGTCCTCTCCTTCGTCGCCTTTGGCGGCGCGACGGCCCTTTTGCCGGAAATGTACCGGGTCACGGTCGAACAGCACCAGTGGCTCGACGCCGCCACCTTCACCCATCTCTACGCCATCGCCCAGGCCGCGCCGGGGCCGAATGTGCTGGTGGTGAGCCTGATCGGCTGGCAGGTGGCGGGCCTTGCCGGGGCGCTGGCGGCGACGCTGGCGATGTGCCTGCCGATGAGCGTGCTGATTTATTTGCTGATCGACCGCTGGGAAAGTTTCGCTGGCCGCCGCTGGCAACGGGCGATCAGCATTGGCGTCGCGCCCTTGGCCGTCGGCCTGATTTTTTCCGGCGCAACCTTGATCGCCCAGGCGGTCGGTTTCAGCCCGCTATCCCTTGGCGTCCTCATCGTCACCGCCATTGCGGCGCTGCGCACCCGCTGGCATCCGCTGTGGTTCATCGCAGGCGGCGCGGTTCTCGGCGCTTGCGGGTGGTTGTGATGAACGAGCAACCCTACGCCCACGTCACTTCGCTCGACACCCTGCGCGATGCCCTGCGTGAGTTCGTCGCGGCGCGCGATTGGCGGCAATACCATGCGCCGAAAAATCTGGTCATGGCCTTGTCGGTGGAAACGGCGGAACTGGTGGAAATTTTCCAGTGGCTGACGGCGGAAGAAAGCCACGCGCTGACGCCCGAGCAGCGGGCGGCGGCGACCGATGAAATCGCCGATGTGCTGATCTATCTGGTAGAGACCGCCGACGCGCTCAGCATCGACCCGCTGGCGGCAGTGCGGCAGAAGCTCTTGAAGAATGCCCTCAAGTATCCGGCGAAGGACATCGCCGGGGATGCCGGTTGACCGTTCCCCGGCAGCCGGGAAGCCCCGGCCAAAACCTCAGTGCATACTCAACGGGTGGCAGCGTTGCAGATGCTGGTAGGTTTCCGCCAGATGCCTGAGACGATCGTAATCGCCCGACGCCAGCGCCTGCTGCATGTTTTCGATAATCATCGAGTGCAGCCGTGAGACGCCTTCGGGCGTGCTCAACAGCATGTCGCTCAACTCCGCCGCAATGGCGAGCGGAACGTGCTCATGTTCGGCGATGGCGGCGATTTCGCCCCGATCGAGGTCGCAATAGTCGATAACGTCTTGCAGAGAAAGCATGGAGAATCCTCCTGTCCGGGCTGAAAAAAGCGCAAGCCAAGCGCCTTGCGTTTTATCCGCCTTTATCATTGTTATCGGTGGCCGCTCTTCATTTATAGATCTATGACAATGGCAAGTCAAATACGCAGGCGGCCTTGCGGCATGGGGTAGCTCAATTGCAGACGGCTGATGGTTGGCAAGAGATCGAGGGCGCTGGTTTTTTTGAGCGCAACCGCCCGTTCGCGCAGGGTGGCGAGCGCCAGATCGACCGGCGTTTCGCCCGTGGCAAAGGCAATGACATTGCCGCTCGCGCTGGCGGGAAAAACCGCGCTGGCGCCATCGAAAGCCTCATGGATACGCGCCACGCTGGCGGCAAAGCCGCGCTGACGCCCGAGGAGATTGACGCCAAAAACACCCTCCGCCGTCAGCCGGGCGCGGCACGCCTGATAGAAGGGCAGGGTATCGAGCGGGCCGGGGCGAGCGTCGGCGTCAAAGCCATCGACCAGAATGAGATCAAACAGACTGTCGCCGCCGAGCATGAAATCAGCGCCACAGCCGATATGCAGGGTGATCCGCCGGGGATCGTCGGGCAGTTTGAAATACTGGCGGGCAATCAATTCCACCTGCGGATTGATCTCGACCACGGTCATCCGGCACTCAGGCCGGTGGCGGTAGAGAAACTTGACCAGCGACCCCGCGCCCAGCCCCACCAGCAGCGCCCGTCGCGGCCAGTCGGCAGCTTCGCGCAGCAGCAGCCCGGTCATCATGTCGCGGGTGTAGTTGAGTTCCAGCGACCACGGACGGGCGACGCGCATCGCCCCCTGCACCCAGTCGGAACCGAAATGCAGGTAGCGGACGCCCTCTTCTTCGCTGATGTCGATGGCGTGGCGCAGGGTGGCAGAGCGTTTTTTCATGGCCGGTTCGTTCCGCAAAAGAATAGATGTTGCCTGATGATGGCCCTCATTTTGCCCGAGCGCCATTGGCTTAAGGTAAGCTCACACGCTTTGTTTCCATCGGCTTTTCGGGTTAATCATGTCCAGTCCTGCTACGCCCAACGCTTCCTCGCCAACGCCAGCCGCACCGCGCCGCCGCTGGCGGGGCTTGATCCTGACTTTGCTGTTTATCGCCGCGCTGGCAGGCGGGGCGGCGTACCTCGCGCAGCGGGCCAAACAGCCAGCGGCGGGCGGGCCGCCCGCTGGCGG
>JAITWU010000162.1 GCA_031285115.1 Azonexus sp.
GCCGATTTCGAGCGGCTGGTGAAAGACGCCATGCCGCTCTCAGACTTTCTCCTGCGCGAACTCGCCCAGCGTTGCGACCTGACCAGTTCGGAAGGCAAGGCGCAACTGATTTATGAGGCCAAGCCCCTGCTGCTCAAATTGCCGACGCCGCTCCTGCGTCTGCAACTGGTCAAACGCCTGGCGGAAGCCAGCGGTTTTGCCCAGAGCGAAGTCGAGCGTTTGTGCGAACTCAAATCTTTCGCCCCCGCTGCGCCGCCAAGGGCGAGACGCGCTGCGCCGTCGCTGACGCGCAATCTCTTGCGCCTGGTTTTGCAAAAACCGCAACTGGCCGCCGACCTGCCGCTCGAACTGCTGCCCGACACCCCTGAGCGCCCGGCTTTGCAGCGTTTGCAGCAACTGGTCAGCGGCCAACATCCGCCCGCCAGCTACGCGGCGCTGCGCGAGCAACTGCGCGGCCAGCCGGAAGAAGCCCTGATCGAAGCGGCGGCGGCGGAACTTTTGGGCCTCAGTTTTGACGAAACCGAGTCTGAAACCGAGTTCCGCGATACGGTGGAAAAGCTCCACGCCGCCGAATCCAGGCGGCGCTTTGCCGAATTGCAGTTGAAAGCCCAGCAATTCGGCGTCGCCGGCCTGAGCGCCAGTGAAAAGCAGGCGTACATCGAACTCCTTGGAAAACAACAAAATAGGAGCTGATTTGTGATAAAATGTATGGTTTTCCCCGATAACATGGAATTTGTTCATGGCTAAGGCAAAAGACACCGCGAAGGAAGCGCCCAAGGAGGCCGCAAAGGCAGCAGCCAATAAGGAAACGCCGAAGGCGGAAACCAAAAAGGCCGCGCCTGAAGCCGTAACCCCGGCGGCAACCCCGACCGCCGCCCCCAAAGCCGCAGCGCCAGCGGAAAAGCCGAAGGATGCGCCAGCCAAGGCGGTTTCCGTAAAGGCCGCAACCCCGAAAGCGGTCCCGGCCAAAGCAGCCTCCGCCAAGGCGGAAGTCGAAGCGGCCCCGGCAGCCCCGGCCCCCGCTGCGGTCGAAGCGCCCAAGGCGCGCGCCAGCAAGGCCAAGGGCAAAGCCGCCGAAAAAGCGTTGCTGGAGAGCGCCATTGCCGAAGCGCCGGAGCCGCTCGACGCCGAAGCGCGCAAAATGCGCTTGAAAGCCCTGATCAAACTCGGCAAGGAGCGCGGCTACCTGACCTACGCCGAAATCAACGACCACCTGCCGGATGATGTCGTCGATGCCGAGAGTATCGAGGCCATCATCTCCACCTTCAGCGACATGAGCATCCAGGTTTTCGACGAGGCCCCGGCCGCCGAAGACCTGATCATGGCCGACGCCAACGCCGCCGTGACCGACGATGAAGAAGTCGAGGAACAGGCCGAGCAGGCGCTTTCGACCGTCGATTCCGAATTTGGTCGGACCATCGACCCGGTGCGCATGTACATGCGCGAAATGGGTTCGGTCGAACTCCTCACCCGCGAAGGCGAAATCGAAATCGCCAAGCGCATCGAAGAAGGTTTGAAGCACATGGTGCAGGCCATTTCCGCCTGCCCGACGACGATTGCCGACATTCTCGAATCCGCCGCCAAAGTCGAAACGGATGAAGTCCGCATCGACGAACTGGTCGACGGCCTGATCGACCCCAACGCCGTCATCGCCGAACCGACCAATGACGCGCCGGAAGAGGAAGAAGCCGCCGAGGACGAAGAATCCGAAGACGAAGAAGGCGGCGGCGCGGTTTCGGCTTCGCTCTTGCAACTCAAAGTCGATGCCCTGGAGCGTTTCAAAACCATCGGCAGCCTCCACGGCAAAATGAAAAAGGCGCTGGTTGGCAAAGGCTCGCAGGATAAAAACTACCTGAAGCTGCAACGGCAGATTTCCGACGAGCTGATGAACATCCGCTTCACCTCGCGCGCCATCGAGCGCCTGTGCGACAGCGTGCGCGGCATGGTCGAGCAGGTGCGCGCCTCCGAGCGCAAAATCCAGCAACTCTGCGTCGATCGCGTCAAAATGCCGCGCCCGCACTTCATCCAGACCTTCCCCGGCAACGAAATCAATCTCGAATGGGTCGACAACGAAGTTGCCGCCGCGCCCAAAAACTACGTCGCCATCCTCACCCGCACCGCGCCGGACATCAAGGAAGAACAGAAAAAACTGCTCGCCTTGCAGGAACGCATCGGCATCCCGCTCAAAGAACTCAAAGACATCAACAAACAGATGTCGACGGGCGAAGCCAAAGCCCGCCGCGCCAAGCGCGAAATGACCGAAGCCAACCTCCGTCTGGTCATTTCCATTGCCAAAAAATACACCAATCGCGGCCTGCAATTCCTTGATTTGATTCAGGAAGGCAACATCGGCCTGATGAAGGCGGTCGATAAATTCGAGTACCGGCGCGGCTACAAATTCTCGACCTACGCGACGTGGTGGATTCGTCAGGCGATTACCCGCTCGATCGCCGATCAGGCTCGCACCATCCGCATTCCGGTGCATATGATCGAAACGATCAACAAAATGAACCGCATCAGCCGCCAGATTTTGCAGGAAACCGGCGCCGAACCCGATCCGGCGACGCTTGCCAAAAAGATGGAAATGCCGGAAGACAAAGTCCGCAAAATCATGAAAATCTCGAAAGAGCCGATTTCGATGGAAACACCGATCGGCGACGACGACGATTCACACTTGGGCGATTTCATCGAAGACCAGATCACGCTCGCCCCGGCGGATGCCGCCATGTATTCCGGTCTGCGCGACGTCACCAAGGAAATTCTCGACACCCTGACAACGCGCGAAGCCAAGGTGCTGCGGATGCGTTTCGGCATCGAAATGAACACCGACCACACGCTTGAAGAAGTCGGCAAACAATTCGACGTCACCCGCGAACGCATCCGCCAGATCGAAGCCAAGGCCCTGCGCAAACTCCGCCACCCCAGCCGTTCCGACAAACTGCGCAGCTACATCGACACCAACGGCTAACTTCACCACCCGCTTTCCCAGCCCTGTAGCTCAGTTGGTCAGAGCAGAGGACTCATAATCCTTTGGTCCACGGTTCAAGTCCGTGCGGGGCTACCAAATCACCGTATCACGGCGTCTCACGAAGTACCGAAAACCCGCATTCTCACAAGGATTGCGGGTTTTTTCTGACATCGTTTGCTATGGCCGGGGCGCTCCCCGATCTACCGGCGGACGCTATCCGGCGCAGTTTCCCGCCGCTGGCGCTCTCCCGATATTGCCCCGCCGGTAGCGTTTTTCTGTGCTGGCGTCAGGCGGGGGCGTGTTTGCTCTGGCTCTCCGCCGTCAGCCGCAGCCCGAGCGCCCGCGTAATTTTGAGGATCGTTTCAAAGCGCGGCTTGCTGCCAGCGGAAAGGGTTTTATAGAGGCTTTCGCGCCCCAATCCTGTATCGGCTGCCAGCTTTGCCATGCCACGGGCGCGGGCAATGTGGGAGAGGGCGCGGATAATCTCATCAGTGTCGCCATCGGCCATGACCTGGGAGAAGTATTCCTGAATGTCGGCCTCGGTAGAAAGTTCGGCGGCGATGTCGAATGGAATGGTTTTGAGCGTCATGATTCAAAGTTCCTTTAGCATGGCAATAGCGCGTTTGATGTCGGCGTCCTGTGTTGATTTGTCGCCGCCTGCCAGCAACAGAATGACCGCCTGTCCACGTCGGGTGAAATACAGGCGGTAGCCCTTGCCGATGTCGACCCGCATTTCAGAAACACCGTCCCGGATGGTTTTGACATCCCCCAGATTACCGGCGCTTGCACGTTCCAGGCGGCGGCGGATAGCTGCAATCGCCTGCCGGTCGGAAAGCGCAGCCCGCCAGCGGGCAAAGGCTTCGGTTTGTTCAATCTGGTAGGGCATGGCGGCAATGGTATCTATTTGGATACTGGTTATCAAGGCATATCAATTCGCCGCTTGACCAGACTTCCGCTGGAACCCGTGTCTGACTTGTTTGGGGAGCGGCTATGACTACGACGCCTGCCGTCCGCGAAACGCCCGAATCACGCCGAGGAAGGCTTGCAGGATGGGGGATTGGTCTTCGCTGCGGTAGATGCAACTGATGTCTACGGTAGCGAATTCCGCATCAATGAAGGGGCGGTAGATGACGCCGGGGAGTTTCAGGGTGGTGGCGGATTTGGGGACGACGGTGATGCCGAAGCCGCCAGCGACCAGGGCGATGCCGGTGACGGCGTCATCGACGATTTGCGAAATTTCCGGCGTGAAATCCCTGGCCCGGCAGAGTTCGATGATGTGATCGACGAAGTTGGGCCGCCCGCTCGCCGGAAACACGACCAGCGGGTATCTGGCCAGCTCCATGAAGGAGACCGGCTGCTGCTCGCTCAGGGGGTGGCCTTCTGCGTTGACGGCGAGAAAGAGCGGTTCGTGGACAATGAGTTCGCTGGTCAGATCGGGTTGCGGCGGCAGCATCCGGTTGAGGCCGATGGTGATGCGCTTTTGCCGCAGGGCTTCGATCTGTCCGTTTTTGCCGAGGGCATGGATGACGACTTTGACATCGGGGTGGGCGTCGCGGAACAACTGGAGCAGTTTCGGAATCACGTCGAGGATGCCGGTGCCGAAAATGCCGATGTCGAGCCGCCCCAGTTTGCCTTGTCCGGCGCGTTTGGTGCGTTCGACGGCCTGCTCGACGAGGGAGCGGATATTGCGCGCTTCGTCGAGAAACAATTCTCCGGCCTGGGTCAGTTCGACGCCGCGCGGCGTGCGGTTGAATAAAACGACGCCGAGTTCTTCTTCGAGTTGATGAATCTGCCGGGTCAGCGGCGGCTGCGAGATGTGCAGGCGCAGGGCGGCGCGGCCAATGTTGAGTTCTTCGGCGACGGCGATGAAATATTTGAGGTGGCGAAAGTCCAAGGTTTTCTCGATTTCGGCGTGCTGGAAACCATACCTTACAGGTATTGAGTTGGTCATTACATAGTATTGGACGGTAATTCTCGGGCTGCTTAAATTACTTTTGTCATAAAAACGACGTCATTCACGGAGGAGACAATGAGGAAAAAAGTAATCAGGCGAGGCGCGCGCCGCTCCTTGCGTCACATTGCGGCGGGTGCTGTCGGGGCCTTGCTGGCGGTCGGGTCGGCGCAGGCGTTTACCTTTGATAGCGGCAATCCGGACGTCAAGATGTCCTGGGACAACACCTTCAAGTACAGCGCTGGCTGGCGGGTGCGCGATATTGATTCCAAGGTGGCGGACAACTCCCTGGGGCCCCAGATCAACACCAACGATGGCGACATGAACTTCAAGAAAGGGTCGATGATCAGCAATCGCCTCGACTGGCTTTCGGAGTTCGATTTTCGCTACCAGAACAAAATGGGCTTCCGCGTCAGCGCCGCCGCCTGGTATGACGATGTTTACCAGCACGGCAACGATAATCCGGGGGCGATGGGCGGGGCGCTGGTCAATTACAAGTCGGTGGCCTATGACAAATTCCCGCAAGGCACCAAAGACCTGCACGGCAACAAGACGGAATTCCGCGACGCCTTTGTCTACGGCACGTTTGATGCCGGTGAATCGAGCGTCAACGTCAAGGCCGGGCAATTCACCCAGTTGATGGGCGAGTCCCTGTTCTTTGGCTACAACGGCATTGCCGCCGCGCAAACGCCGCTCGATCTGGTGCGGGCGTTATCGGTGCCCAATTCGCAGTTCAAGGAAATCGCCATGCCGGTCAAGCAGATTTCCGCCATGGTGCAAATCAATCCACAGCTTTCCGTGGGCGCTTACTACCAGTTTGAGTTCAAGAGAAGCCGGGTTCCCGGCGCGGGCAGCTATTTCAGTTTTGCCGACTTCGTTGATTCGGGCGGGCAGAACATTCTTCTCGGGGATGCTGGCGCCATCGTCGCCCCGCCTTTCGCCGGGATGCTGGCCTCGGTTCATCGCACCAAGGATATGGACGCCAAAAATTCCGGCCAGGGCGGCGCGCAGATCAAATTCAAGACGGGCGATTATGAGTTTGGCTTCTATGCCGCCCAGTTCCACGACAAGATGCCGCAGTTCTATGTGCGCGCTGGCAACAATGCCCGTGGCCCCCTTGCCAATGGTCTCTTTGACGTTGGCGATTACATGATGGTCTATGCCGAAAATATCAGGACTGAAGGCGTCAGCGTCAGCACCCTGGTCGGCGAAACCAGTCTTTCCGCCGAACTTTCTTTCCGTCAGAACATGCCGCTGGTCGCGCGCGGCGTGACTGCCGTCTGGGCGACGACCGACAACAACAACAGCAACAATCCCGCCTATCCGGTGGGCGACACCTTGCACTTCAATATGTCCACCATTACGGTTTTTGGCGCGACGCCGTTGTGGGAAGGCGCCAGTCTGGTTGCTGAACTGGCCTATAACCAGCGTCTGAAAATGACCCGGGGCGAAAAATACAACGCCGTGACCGGCTGCCCTGCGGGCGGGCGCTGCCTCGATCCGCTGGCGACCAAGAGCGCGACGGCCATCCAGTTTGTTTTCCAGCCGGAATATTTTCAGGTCTTGCCGGGGCTTGATCTGCAAGTGCCGATTGGCGTTGGCTACGGTATTGATGGCCGCTCCTCGGTGGCTGGCGTGGCCGCTTTGATGCCGCCTGAGCATGGCGGCAACATCAGCATTGGCTTGAAGGGTGAATACCTGAAAACCTGGCAGATGGGTTTCAACTACACCCATTACTTCGGCGATAACAGTTCGGTGATCCGCTACAACGCCGATGCCCCCACCCTTTCCTACAAAAACTTCCACGGCGACCGGGATTTCGTGACCCTGTCCATCCAGCGGACTTTCTAAACAAAACAACAATTGAGGAGACTTTGACCATGAAGCAGAAAATTCTGTGCGCCGCCATCATGGCGCTGATGCTCGGTTCGACCGGCGCTCACGCCGCCGTCACCGCCGCCGAGGCGGAGGCGCTCAAAACGACGCTGACGCCGCTCGGCGGCGAAAAAGCCGGTAACAAGGACGGCAGCATCCCGGCCTGGAGCGGCGGCGAGAAAGTGGCGGCGACGCCCAAGACCGGCGACATCCCGGCCCAGCCCTTCCCTAACGAAAAGCCGGTCGTTTCGATCAGCGCCAAAAACATGGCGCAGTACGCCGACAAACTGAGCGAAGGCACGCAGGCGTTGATGAAGAAGTACCCCGACACCTTCCGCATCGACGTTTATCCGACCCACCGCACCGCCGTCGCGCCGCAGTGGGTCTATGACAACACGCTGAAAAACGCCACCCGCTGCAAGACAAAAGATGGCGGCTATTCGGTCGAAGGCTGCTACGGCGGCATTCCCTTCCCGATTCCCAAAGAAGGCGTCGAGGCAATCTGGAATTACCTCCTGCGCATCGAGGCGGAAGCGACCGAAGTCTCCTTCAAGAACATCGTCGGCACTTCCGACGGGGGGCGGACGCTGGCGACGCAAAATGACCAGATCAACCAGTATCCCTACTATTACAAGGATGGCTCGCCCGAAAAATGGAGCGGCGAATACTTCCTGCAACGCTTCATGACCGTCGCCCCGCCCTTCAAGGCCGGTGAATCGCTGGTCATCCGCGATGGCGTCAATGCCGCGACGCCGCGCCAGACCTGGCAGTACCTCGTCGGCCAGCGGCGCGTCCGGCGCGCCCCGACGGTGGCTTACGATACGCCCGATTTCGTCGCCTCCGGGGCCAATTATTTCGACGAAGTGATGGGCATCATGGGCCACCCCGACCGCTATTCGTGGAAGCTGGTCGGCAAGCGGGAAATGTACGTGCCCTACAACGACAACGCGCTGGTGGTCTCGAAAGAGGATGATTTCTTCGCCAAACACCACGCCAACCCCGACAAGCTGCGCTGGGAACTGCACCGCGTCTGGGAAGTCGAAGCCACCGTCGCCCCCGGCAAGCGCCATGCCGTGCCCAAGCGCCGCTACTACCTTGACGAAGACACCTGGCTCTTGGTCCTGATGGATGGCTACGACCCCGAAGGCAAGCTGTGGCGCACGACGCAGGTCTTCCCCTATGTCGTCCCGGCCATTCCG
>JAITWU010000193.1 GCA_031285115.1 Azonexus sp.
CGCTGACCACGTCCGCGCCCAATAGCAACGTCTTCGTTTCTCATTTGCTGACGCTCTACAGCCAAAGCCGCCGCAGCAATGCCGGGACGCGCGGCATGGATGCGCTGGGGTTTTCCGCCTACGTGGACACCGACCTCGATCGAAAACTGCTGCCAGCGGTGTTGCAGGGCGAGTTCCGTCTGGTGCTGATCTCGGGCAACGCTGGCGATGGAAAAACGGCCTTCCTGCAACACCTGGAGCGGGAGGTTGAAAACCGAGGGGGATCGGTCAATCGCAGTCTGCCCAATGGCAGTGAATTGACCTTGGCGAGCAAGCGTTATCTGATCAACTACGACGGCAGTCAGGACGAAGGCAGCAAAGACAACAACCAAGTCTTGCTGGACTTCCTTGCCCCGTACAGGGGCGGCGATGTCAAAGCCTGGAAGCCGCAGGAAATCCACTTGATTGCGATCAATGAGGGTCGATTGGTGGATTTCCTGGCGACGCATGAGCGCGACTTCCCGGCGTTGACGGGTCTTGTCCAGCGTGCGCTTGCCACAGGTGAAACCGAATCTGGCGTGGCGGTCGTGAATCTGAATCTTCGCAGTGTGGTTGCGGAGGCTGACGGCGGCTCGATCCTGGAACGCACGCTCAAGACCATCGTTCAAGCACACAACTGGTCGGCCTGCGAAAGTTGCGATCTGCAAGCCAATTGCTATGCCTTGCACAACGCGCGCAGTTTCCAGGACGAAACGGCTGGCCCGCGCTTGATGGAGCGGCTCAAGACCCTGTACACGATGGCCCATTTACGCGGTCGCTTGCACATTACGATGCGCGACCTGCGCTCGGCCTTGTCGTTCATGCTGATCGGCAACCGCGACTGCGCGGAGATTCACGCTCTGTACGCGTCAGGCAAGCCGGATGAGGTTGCCCGCAGCTATTACTTCAACAGTTGGATGGGTGGCGGCAAGCCGACTTCGGATCGCTTGCTGACCTTGCTCAGTGAACTCGACATCGGCAAGCAGGAAGACCCGCGTTTCGATCGGGCGCTGGATTTCGTGCAACCCGATGACCGCGCCTTGTTCCGCTTTGAGCGGCGCGGGCAGTCAGATTTCAATGTACTCAAGCGCCTGTTCGACGAGTTGCCGCGAGGCGCGTCCCTGATGTCGGCCCGCCAGCGTGCTCGCCTGCATCGTGAGTATGTGGTCATGGCCCGCCGCAAGCACTTCTTTGAGCGGCGTGATGCCGGTTGGGAAAAAATGCTGCCCTATCGCTCGGCCAAGCGCATGGTCGAAATCGTGCGAGGCGGCGCTTCGATGGAGACGTTGATCGCAGACATTCTGCATGCCATCAATCGCGGTGAAGGCTTGCAGCGACCAGAGCGCTTGGGAGCCAATCTGGCGCTGCAATTGCGTCAAGTCGAGCACGGCACGATTCGCAGTTATCGGCTCTTCCCCAAGGAAGGGTTCGGTCTGGAGATTCTGGACTTCGCCGCCAAGGCTCGATTCGTCGAGCATTTACCAACGGGCTTGTTGCTGCGGTTCGAGGGTCAAGGCGCGGGCGCCATCACCAGCGAGTTGATGATCAACCTTGATGTGTTCGAGATGTTGGAGCGCCTGAATGAAGGCTATCGCCCCAGCGTCGAAGAGATGCAGGGTTTTTATCTCTGCCTGGGTGTCTTCAAAAACAGCCTGAACGCGCAGCCTTACCGGGAGATTCTGCTCACCACCACCGGTCATGATTTTTACCGCCTGGCGCGTCGGGACGATGGCCGTGTCGAGATGCGCTTGCTGCAAGGTGCGGTGATGGAGGCGTCCAAATCTGGGGCTGGACAAGGACTCAGTGGGAGCAACTGATGGCATTACAGAAGAAAGACCGGGAATTCCGACTTCCCAAGATCAGTTATCTCGATTTCAAGACCATCGAGATGGATCGCGTGCTCACCGGGCTATTTGAACGCCTGGAGCATAACGGCTACCCCAGCGTGTTTCGAGACAAGCGGGAATTGACGGTCGAAAAATTCGTTGACGACATTCTTGACGCCAGTGATCGTTTCCTGGGGTTTGCGCAGCATCGGGAGGTCGTAACGAGGTGGGTGGAAACCCACTTGATGGACATCGTCAACCGGGGCAAAAAAAATGCTGTGGTCGCCGGGCCACGCCCTCTGCATGGATATACCTATCGGTTTCGCAACCCCAAGCATTCGCGTGATTACGGCGCTTCGCAGCATCTGTACCAGATGCTGTATCACGCAAGGCACCAGTCTGGTCATCATGCCATTGATCACTTGAAGAGTTTTTTCTTTGATGGCTTTGACAAGCTCACGCGAGAACTGAACGACAAAGCGTTGACTGACATCGAGACCGCGACGCTCTTGCATTTTCTTTCACAGCGCAAGGACACGGCGGATACCCGCGAGAGAGGCGACCGTTTTGCGCCTGTGTGTGTCGGTTCTGCGGATCTGATGGCGGAAGATGTTCAGCGTCTATTATTTTACAAGCCCTTCATGCCACGTTCGGTGATGGTGGAATACCTCAAGGTGCTGCTGTCGTTCCATCTGGCCCTGTATCACCTGCGGCTATTGAAACTGCTGCCAGCGTGGCAGAAATGTGGCGGCGCGAACGCGCTGTGCGCCGAATCTGCGTGCCCAATGAAACCGCGCGAGTCTCGTCAACCGCAGGGAGACTGCCCTTACAAGTTGGGGCTGTTTGTTGATCTTTCCGGCAATGCCGAATCTGCCATGGCTGCTTTGGCGGAGCGTAGCGCGGATGGCTACTATCGCCGTATACCGAGTTTTGTGCGCGCCTATTTCGTCGCCAAGAAACTGGACGAATTTTCGGCGCTCTTGGAAAAACGCGGCAAGCTGATCCGCCCCTTGAACTCGGTGTTTTCAGTGGGCGAACTGTACGGTTTGCAAGGCGCGCCCTTTGCCGATGAGCGTGACAAGTTCTTTGGGGAACGGCTGTCTGGTCTTTTGGAATCTTTGTCTGAAGGCGAAGATGGTCTCGATCCAGAGATCGAGTCCATCACCACGATGGGGTTGTCGGATTTCGAGACCTATATTGAAATCCTTTCTGCTCTGCGGGGCGCATTCCATAGGAAGTACATCATTGAATCGCTGGACGCGCTGACACTGAAAAACAAGCCGGGAGCATTACTGGCACAAACCCGCGCGCGCAATGCGCCACGCCGGTTCACGCTCGACAGCCGCTTACTCGAAGTGCTGCTACAGATTGCGGTACTGAGGCCGGGCGGTGACAAGGGCTACTTCACGGGTGAGATGCGGATTGATGATCTCCTGGCTTTCTTGCGTGAACGCTATGGCCTTTACATCGATCAACTACCTCCCGGCGAAGGGTTTTCCATACCGACCATCGACGAGCGCAAAGCCTTGCGCAGTAATGTCCAGGCGTTCACGGGGCGTTTGCGGGAAATCGGGTTCTATCGAGATTTGTCAGACGCCTATGTGACTCAAACCGTGGTGCCGCGCTACCGAATTTCAGAGAAGGCTGAAGGAGCGCCCGTATGAGCCAAGGACTGCGCGAACTGACTGCTCAAGAACTGAATGCGGCGCTTGAGTCGGTGCTATTGCCGAAGTTGTCTGCAATTCTTGCTGCCCGTGAACTAGGGCATTGCATGAGAGTCACCGACCTGGATCGGGAGTTGATGATTCGTCTGGCGGGCGGGCTTCGGGCAAAGGTGCCAACGGCGAATGTGGTGGTCTTGGCGGATGACGCGCTACGCGAGCAGGCCCCGGAGTTGGCCGTTTCGAGCACCAAGCTCGTGGAATTGCGTAACCCGTTGCCAAATGATGAGTTGCGCCCCCCGTTGCTGGTCTTTGTGCCCAATGATTTACGCGCTTCCGCCGAAGATTCCTTTGGCGTCGCGACATTTGAAGAAATTTCGATTGAGGATGCTTACAGCGATCTGAGCACGCAGCTTTTGACGCAAGTCCCGGCCCATCTCAAGGTCGCGGTGGAAACTTGCCTGGACGAGTTGCAACGCGACGGCTCGCAGTGGCGATATGCCGATGACGCGGCTGTTGCGCGCTACCTGCTCACTTGCCAGATCAACGACTTCGATGCGGATGCCATGGGTGCGGCCTTGTGCGAACTGGCCCTCGTGCCGGATTTCGAGCTATTTCAGCAGGCAGAGCGTGCGCCATTGCGGGTAGCTCGTAATCGAGAGTGCGTGGAGCGCATTACATGGTCAACCCGAACGGAGCGTGCGCGTGCTCTTGATCTGGGTTTGAGTGATTCAGCCTTTCGCAAACAAGTGGGGGAGTTTTTAGCGAAAGCGGGGGTAACCACTCCACAGGAGTGGACGAAGCTCATCGTCCGGGATCGTGTCAATTGGCCTCTGGCGTTCAACAAGTGGGCGTTCGAGGACGGGGGAATCTACCCGGATGACATCTTCATTGGCGACGTGGAGCTGCCGGATTTACCGGTGGTGAAGGATGACAACGAAGACCCCAGGTTGGCGGAATTGATCGGTCATCGTGTGCTGCCCATCTCGAAGACGGGACAGAAGAAATTCAACGTCACCTTCAGAGTATCGCCCGCGCCCTCCAAGGTAGAAGGATTGGCTCGCTTTGTCGCGGAAGTCGTGTCTCGTGACAATGGGCCGACAGGTTTACGCCGCCGGAAGGCGGCATGGGTAAAGAACACGGATGCGGGGCTGATTTCATTTACCTCGATCGGCAAGATCGATTGGGAGGAAGGCTGGCATTTTGTTCGCATCTACGCCGAAGCTGAAGATGGCAGCCGCATCCCGCTAATCGATGGTGAGGGGAAGGCGATCGGCCTCAATCGGGATGTCTCCGATACGCCAATGAACGACAACGAGAGTGACCTGTTTTATGTGGTCACCGATGAGGAATTGGAGGTCGAGCCGCCGCAGCGAGCCGTGCCTCGTGAGCCGAGTCTGATGCATGCCTTGCTTCGTGCCCGGTTTGCAGCGGTAGTGCAGGAGCGCGACCCTGGCGCGGTATCTATCACGGGAGCCGCTTGGGTAGAGCGCAGTGGTAAATCGGCGGTGAAGGGGGAAACGCTTGAAGTTCGGCTTGGGAAAGAGGGCAAAGCGAATGTCTTCGTCTCTACTGTGCTGGCTAATTTGGAACGGGCTTTTCTTGATGATCCCCTGGGTGTTAATCGCCTGAGACTGTCGATCAGTGCATCAGGTATGGCGACGCGATCAACGGCCTCCTTCAATTGGCCCGCTTCTGATGAAGCGCATAGATTTCAGGAAGCACGCGCCGCGTTCTTTGGGGCAGTTTTGCAGGGAGATCAACGACTGATCATGCAAGCCAGCAATTTCCTGGGGTTGCATGAGACGGCGCAAAACTATGCGGCGGCCTACATGACATGGATCGACGCGGTACTGGTGCGATGTGGTTCAGCCGACGCGGCCGTTTCCAGATCAGCTTTTGAGGAGTTGCGCTGTGCGCTCACGGTTGACTCGGTCAATCTGGTACTTGAGGACTATCAAGGTCGTCGTCGCGACGCGGTTTTACTTGGGCCGACTCACCCGCTGCGGGCTAATTGGCATGTCGCCTGGAGCCAGTTGGGACAAAAGTGGCTGGAGCGCAGTCGTTTAACCAGCCGTGAATTTGTAGTGCCCACGAGAGACGCGGTACTCAAACAGCTTGTGCCCGCAGCATTTCCGCCGGTGCTCCCCTTTGTGGAAGAACTAGGCCGAACCGCGCTGGCCGTAGACAACATTAATCACTTCTGGTCGCTGTACGCAGCCGCTGATGAAAAAGACCCGCGAGGGCTGGTTGGTGAAGTGTGTTTTGCACTGGGGTTGCCGGAGTCTGCCATCGGCGGTACGGCAATCGATAGCGATTACTTGGCAGCTCGGGTGCAGCGTTATCTGATTCAGCATCCCTACGTGGAGACGCT
>JAITWU010000229.1 GCA_031285115.1 Azonexus sp.
AGCGTCGTTGGCGATTTTGCGGCGCTGACGGCCAATGAGATTGGCAGCGCCTGGGGCAACCCCAATGCGCCGGAGACGCGCAATCCGTTCCTGCAAACGCTGGCGCATGGCGCCCTGGGGGCAACCGCCGCCACGCTCACCGGCAAGGATGCCGTGGCAGGGGCCATTGGCGGGGTGACGGAGAGTCTCCTCGACAACACCTTGCAGCAGAGTGACTGGAAGATTGAGAACGGCCTAGGCTACACCGTGACCGCCATGCTGGTCTCGGAAATGATTGCCGAGGCGACCGGGAAGGATGCCGTGACCGCCGCAGGAGCGGCTCAGAATGCGGCTGTGAATAATTCCCTGACCCCCAAACAAGGTAAGGAATACGCGGACTGCGTGGCGCAAAAAGGCATGGCTGCCTGTACGGACATCAAAGCCCGACTCGATGCGATCAACCGGATTACCAATGAGCAAATAGAACGAGCGTGTAATGGGGGGCAGCCCGAGATCAATTGTCAGGCGGCGCTTCGGTCAGCCTATGATTTTTTGTCTGACCCCCTGTTCCGCGCTCCGGGTACGAGTGGGCTGTTTGCGGACTATCTTCAAACGACACAGGCGGCTTTTGCCCCCTACCAAGACAAATACCGTGCGCCCATACCGACCCCGCTCGCACAAGCTGAACTCGATCATCCCAACGTGTTTGGCGGGATCAAGCTGCTTGGCGGCGTAGCGGGTGTTGCAGGCGGCGTTGCGGCCTGTATGGTGGGCTCTCTTGTCTGTATCCCTGGCGGGTTAGGAGTCTTGTACAGCACTGATGTTGGCTTTTCCGGGATCAATCAGATCGCAACTCAGACCCCGCAGCAAACGTACTACCAGGGTTTCTTGCTCAACGATCTGGGACTGGATCCTAGGGACGCCATGGCAGCCGACATGATGACGGGCTTCGTGCTGACGGCGGGAACAACAGCCGTAGCCGTGAGTAAGGCGGGGGCAGTTAATGGGGCTACGGGAGGGGCAACCAGCACAATTCAAGCGAATAAAGCGGCTGGTAGTGCATTTGAACTGCAGGTCAAGGGACAACTCCAGCAAACCCAATTTGGAGTTGTAGAACAAGTTACTGTTAAAACTCAAAGTGGCGTTAAAACACGTATCGACTTGATAGGGCGTGATGCAGCTGGAAATATCGTTTGTACTGAATGTAAAGCGTCTTTGACCGCACCGTTGACTAAAAATCAGGCTGCCGCCTTCCCTGAAATAAAGCAATCAGGCGCAATAGTCGTTGGTCAAGGCAAACCAGGCTTTCCAGGAGGTACACAAATACCTCCAACCAAGGTCGACATAATCAGGCCATAAGGGAGCTAACCGAATGTCCGTAGATCAAACGAATGTGGTAGATGCTATTGGTATCGATAATGTGACAGGAGATGTGATAATAACCATCACAGATCACCTTGGGTGGTCGGAAAATGAAAGTGAGCATCTTCTGCTGCTACAAGAGAAACTTAATGCCTATTTGATATTTATTGAGGGCGGCCAACTACTTGATACATATCCAAACGCAAAAGGTAGGGCTGTGTTAATAGATATTGTATGCAAGTATCCGCTGAGTCAGCGGGCTCAAGGCTTCTGTGACCAAGTTACGCAAATTATCGAAGGTGCTGGAATGAAACTCCGGTTGAGTTTGTTTGATCCAGCGTAGTAGCCATGTTCGCTAAAAATTATGTGTAGCTGTCGCATCCCAGACGATTGCATAGATAACAGACGTTATCCACTGTCCATGGCGCGGGCTGTTTTGCGTCATCTGATCGAATCAATGTAACCGTAACCGGGAGGGATTATCCATGATGGTACGCCTGCACCAGAACGCCCGCACGACGCCCGCCATTCGTGCCGAGATCGCAGCCAGCAGTGAAAGCGTTGCCTGCCTGGCGGCCCGGTATAACGTCGGAGAAAGCACCATTCGCTGCTAGCGGCAGCGCCGTGTCTTTAACGACGCTTCGCATACCGCCCATTACCTGCAAACCACCTGACGCCCGGCCCAGGAACTGCTCGACCAAGCCCGCCAGCGCCCGAATCTGACCATCGTCACCCATGCGCTGACCGATCGCATTCTCTTTACCGGCAAGCGGGCGACCGGCGTCAAATGGCTGCGCCGCGACCAGGCGCACGAAGCCCGCGCCGCCCGCGAAGTCGTCGTCTGCGCCGGGGCCATCGCCTCGCCGCAACTCCTGCAACGCTCCGGCGTCGGCCCGGCCCCGCTGTTGCGCGAACTCGACATCGACGTCGTGCTCGACCTGCCCGGCGTCGGCCAGAATCTGCAAGACCATCTGGAGATGTACATTCAATACGCCTGCACCAAACCGATCACGCTCGCGCCGGCGCTCAAATTCCGCAACCAGCCGGCAATCGGTCTCGAATGGCTGCTTTTCGGCTCCGGCATCGGCGCCAGCAACCACTTTGAAGGCGGCGGCTTCATTCGCTCCGAACCGAGCTTCGCCTGGCCGAATATTCAATATCACTTCCTCGCCGTCGCGGTCAGCTACAACGGCGCCAATGCGATCAAAGAACACGGCTTCCAGATGCACGTCGGCTCCATGCGCTCGCCCAGCCGGGGCCGCATCCAGGTCAAATCAAAGAATCCGCATGAGCACCCGAGCATTCTGTTCAACTACATGTCGCACGAACAGGACTGGCGCGAGTTTCGTTCCGCCATTCGCATCACCCGCAGAATATTCGCGCAACCGGCGCTCGACCCCTACCGGGGCCGGGAAATCTCGCCCGGCGCGCATCTGCGCAGCGACGCCGAACTTGACGCCTTCGTCCGCGCCTGCGCCGAAACGGCCTACCACCCATCCTGCTCGAACAAGATGGGCACGGATTCGCTGGCGGTGGTCGACCATCAAGGCCGCGTTCACGAAATGGAGGGCCTGCGCGTGGTCGATGCCTCGATCATGCCGATCATCCCGACCGGCAACCTCAACGCGCCGACCATCATGATGGCGGAAAAAATCGCCGACTTGATGCGCGGCCGCAAACCGCTGCCACGCGCCAACGCGCCTTACTACGTGGCGACCGAACACGACAAATAACCATTACCGCGCCGGGGCGTGCTTGCCTCGCCCCGGCGAAACCACGCGCATACGCTGCGTCAAAGCACATCTTCCGCTCCGCCACAAAATCTCTGCCTGGTTCATCTTGCTCGCTTGCTACAAATTCATACCCACCTTATTGTATTGACATAGATGTGCTCAGTCCCTACTATCGCCGCACTCTCGAACGGGAGGGCGAGATCATAAAATTGGCTGACAAGCGAGAGGGGGCTGTTCTTGTGTACCAGAGTAACAACCGTTCACCAGCGGTGCGGCAGGGTATCCCTATTTCTTGGTCACTTGTTTCCTGTCCGCCCGTTTCTGGTTTTGCTTCTGATTGTCGCCAGCCCAAGCCTCTTTGCCCAAGCCCCCTCCGCGCTGGAAGCGCAGGAAGCCCAACGCGCCCGGGAGCGTGAGCGGATTCTGCGGGAGCAGATGGAACTCTCGCCCGATGTTCGTCTGCC
>JAITWU010000238.1 GCA_031285115.1 Azonexus sp.
AGGCGGCTGCCGCTTGGGCTGGTGGTTTGGCCGTCGTTGCCGTAGAGGGCGTCGGCGGCGCGGCGGCTGTCGAGGATGTGCAGCGCGTCGGCGGTTTGTTGCAGGTGCAGGGTAATCAGTCCGGCGTTGAGGCGGTGCAGTTCCTTGGCTTCCCGCGCCAGATCGAGCAGGGTTTGCCAGTCGCGGGCGAGTTGTCGTTGGGCCGGGTTGGCGGCGAGCCAGTTTTCCATCGCGCCGCGCGTTTCGTTCTCGCCGCTGACGCCGAGCGCGGCGCGGCGCTCGGTTTCGAGGGCGTTGAGTTGATCGACCAGATCGACCTTGGCTGCGGCAATGCCCGGCAGCGGCTCCGGGTTGGCTTGCCGCAAGGCCGTTTGCTCATCGTTGAGTTGCTCGATGAAGCGGCCGATGAGCGCAATTTCGCGCCGGGTCAGGGCGGCGAGTTCGTCCATCATGCGGCGCGGCTGCTGGCGACGAGATCGCGGGCGGATTCGATGAGGCGGTCGGCGATGGCTTCCGGATTGATCTTGAAGCGCCCCTCGGCGATGGCCTGTTTGATTTCCTGAATGCGGGCGCTATTGACGGGCGGCGCTTCGCCGCTGCGCAGACTGCCAGCCAGCGGGCTGAGGCTGACGTCGGCGGCGGCTTTGGCGGCGGCTGCCGGATGGGCGTTGGCGTTGGTCGCCTTGGGCGTCACGCTGGCGGTCGCGTGTTGGTATGAGGTGTCGATTTTCATGGTGTATTCCCGAAATGTTATGTTCTGGTTCGTTTAACGGTATCCCCAAGCAAAACTTTAGCCAGATCGGGTTTCCGCCAGACGCCCGGCATCCTAAAAGCCGACCTCGACGGTGCCGTCGATCTGGGCGATGCCATTGATCGTCTGGCCGCCGGAACTCATCCGCACCTGCGCCACTTGACCGGCGCTGGCGTTGTTGAGCGCCCGTCCCTCGCCGCTGACGGCGAAGCCTTCGCCGCGGGAAATGACGCGCACGCTCTGGCCCTGGCGGATGACCAGCGGCGCGGCCAGTTGGTCGGCGCGCAGCGGTTGACCGGCGGCCAGCGAGTTGCGCAGTGTTTTGCCGACGGCTTCGGCGGCGCTGCCGATAATGCCGGAGGGCAGCGTCGACAGGTCGCCGGTAACGACGCTGAGATCGCCTTCCTGAATCATCTGGCCGCTGGCGAGCGGGCGGGCGGTGACGACATAATTGCCGGTCACGGCAATTTGTACCGGCACCAGCACGCTCCACACATTCGGTCCGAGACAGCGGACGCCGATCCGGGTTTGCCCGGAGAAGCGCGTGCCGGGCGGGGTGTAGGCTTCATGCGCCGAGCACGGCGGCAGACGCTCGACATCGAGCTGGCCGACGGTGATTTTGACCTGCCCCGGCATCCCCTGGGTTTGCAGGCGGACGTAGCGTTCGGCGGTATCGCGGACGACATCGACATCAGCGGCGGCAACGGCGGCGACCGCATCGAGCAGCAGGGCGAGAAGAAGGAAAAAACAGCGCAGCGACATCCCGCCATTTTGCCTCAGTCAGGTTACAGGGTACAGGTTTCAGGATTCAGTAATTCTTGCGCGGGCAAAGCCCGCGGAAACTGGTCTGAAACCTGACTCCTGAAACCTGAACCCTGCCTGGCACGAAGGGTGCTTTCTATCCCTTGAATCAACTCAAAAACTCATGCCATGAACATTGCCCAGAACGTATCGGTCTATAGCCAGGCGCTCAATTTGCGCATTCAGCGGCATCAGGTGCTGGCTTCCAATATTGCCAATGCCGATACGCCGAACTATCAGGCGCGCGATTTCGATTTTGCCGACGCCATGCACAAGGCTATGGGCGGGCAGATGACTGGCGGTCTTGATCTGAACCGGACGGCGGCGGCGCATCTTGCCGGTGGCGGCAATGGCGGGGCGGCAAATTTGCAGTATCGGCAGGTGATCCAGGGGGCCGTCGACGGCAATACGGTGGATATGGATGTCGAACGCGCGGCGATTGGTGAAAACGCCTTGCAGTATCAGATTCTGACGCAGTTGATCAGCAACAAATTCCAGGGCTTGCGCAACGCCATGGCCTCGACTAACGGTTAAGGAGCGGTGAGATGAGTCTGTTCAATGTCTTTCAGGTGTCGTCGAGCGCGATGACGGCGCAGTCGATGCGCCTCAATGCGGTGGCTTCCAATCTGGCCAATGCCGATAGCGTCGTTTCCGCCGATGGCAAGCCTTACCGGGCCAAGGAAGTGGTTTTTGAGGCGACGCCGATCGGCAACAACGGCGATTTGTCAAAAGGCGTGCGCGTGCGCCAGATTGTCGAAAACGCCGCGCCCCCGCGCATGGTGTATGACCCGAAAAATCCGGCGGCTGATGAGAAGGGCTATGTCGCCTTCTCCAATGTCGATGTCGTCGAACAGATGACCAACATGATTTCCGCCTCGCGCTCCTACCAGACCAATGTGGAAGTGATGAATACGGCCAAAACGATGCTGCTGCGGACTTTGCAGATTGGTCAAAACAATTAGACCGGCTTAACAGGAGAATCCACATGACTACCGTCAATAACAGCACAGCGACCAGCGCCGCCGACCTTTACGCCCAGATCAACGGCGGATCGGGCACGGCCAGGGCAACCACCAGCGCCGAGGATGTGCAGAACCGCTTTCTCGCCTTGCTGACGACGCAACTGAAAAACCAGGACCCGCTCAACCCCGCCGACAATGCCCAGGTGACGCAGCAAATGGCGCAGTTGAGCACGGTTTCCGGCATCCAGCAGCTCAATGACACCTTGGGCAGCCTGCTCACCAGCTATACCAATGCGCAGTCGATGCAGGCAGCCAGCCTGATCGGCAGAAATGTGATGATTGCTGGCAACAGTTTGCCGATGGCGAGCGGTCAGGCCGTCGGCGGCGTGGCGCTGGCCGCCCCGGCTGACGCCGTGGTGCTGACCATCAAGGACGCCAGCGGCAAGGTGGTGCAGACAGTTGACCTCGGCGCGCGCGACGCCAACAACAAGACCTTCTATTTTTCCTGGGACGGCACCGATGCCGACGGCAATGTCCTGCCCGATGGCAACTACACCTTCAGCGTCGCGGCCAAGGCCAACGGGCAGACGGTTGATGCCGCGCCGATGCAGGTTGGCACGGTTAATGCTCTTGTTCGGGACACAACAGGCGCCTTCCAGCTCGATCTCGGCTCGTTTGGCTACGTCCCCTTCGATAAAGTCCTGCAAATTCTCTGAGTGAGGTAAAGAAAATGGCATTCCAGCAAGCACTGAGCGGTCTTTATGTCTCGTCGAATGCGATTGATGCGACCAGCAACAATATCGCCAATGCGAGCACCGTCGGCTACAAGAACCAGGCCGCCCATTTCGGCGACATGTTCGCTGCTTCGCTCAACGGCAGCGGCGCGAGCCAGATCGGCATCGGCGCCAACCTGATTGCCGTGGCGCAGCAATTCACCCAGGGCAATATCACCACCACCAACAACCCGCTCGACATTGCCATCAACGGCGGCGGTTTTTTCCGCATGAGCAACGACGGGAGCATTACCTATACCCGCAACGGTCAGTTCCATCTCGACAAGGAAGGCTTCATCGTCGATGACCAGGGGCGCAATCTGACCGGCTATCAGACGGTCAATGGCATCGTCACCCGCATCGTCGCGCCGCTGCATGTCGATTCCTCCTTCCTCTCGCCGATGGCGACCGGCTCCAACCCGAGCGCCTCCTACAACGGTGCTCAGGTCAACATCAATCTCGATTCCCGCTCGACCGTGCCAACGTCGACCTGGCTCGATGGCAATGCCCCTGGCGACTTGGCCAGTTACACGCCCGACCCGACGACCTACAGCTATACGACCAGCATGGATATTTACGACACGCTGGGCAACCCGCACAACATGGCTTACTACTTCGTCAAGACGGCCAATCCGGGCGAGTGGGATGTCTATGTCAGCGTCGATGGCACGACCAACCAGAACGTCACGCCCGGCGGCGGCCCAGCCGCGACCCTGACCTTTGACACGATGGGGCGGCTGGTGAGCGGCAGCCCGATGAATCTGAGCATCGACATGAACAGTGTCATGGCGAGCCAGGGGCAGACCAATAACGCCTCGTCGCCGCTCAACTTCCCGGTCAATTTTTCCGGCACCAGCCAGTATGGCAGCAGCTTTGCCGTCAACAGCCTGACCCAGGACGGCTACTCTCCCGGCAGCCTGACCGGCCTAGGCGTCACTGCCGATGGCATCGTTCAGGGGCGTTACAGCAATGGTCAGACCATTTCGCTGGGCCAGATCATCCTTTCCGATTTCGCCAACCCCAACGGTTTGAAGGCCATCGGTAACAACCAGTGGGTCGAAACCTCCGAATCCGGGCCGCCGCTGCTCGACGTGGCCGGGATCAACGGGCGCGGGGCCTTGCAGGCGATGGCGGTGGAAGAATCGAACACCGACCTGACGCAGGAACTGGTGAATCTGATTACCTTCCAGCGCAACTATCAGGCCAACGCCCAGTCGATCAAGACCCAGGACGCGATCATGCAGACCATCGTCAACCTGCGTTAAGGCACGCTGAGCCAGCATCATGGATCGCCTGATCTACACCGCCATGACCGGGGCCAAGCATGTTTTCATGCAGCAGGCTGGCAACGCCAACAATCTGGCCAACGCCAGCACCATCGGCTTCAAGGCGCAGGAGCACCGCTTTCGCGCCGTGCCGGTGCAGAGCGAAGGGCTGCCGACGCGCGCCTTTACGGTGGACGCCTCGGTCGCCGACGTGTTCGACGAAGGCCCCTTGATGTTTACCGGCAATGATCTCGATGTCGCGGTCAAGGGCAAAGGCTGGATCGCCCTGCAATTGCCGGACGGCAGCGAGGCTTATACCCGCGCTGGCGGCCTGATGGTCGACGCGGCGGGCCTGTTGCAGACCAAGACCGGCTACAACGTGCAGGGCGACGGCGGGGCCATCAATATTCCGCCGGACAACAACATCACCATCGGCTTCGATGGCACGGTCTCGGTCGTCGCCAATTTCGGCAACCAGAACAATGTCAATATTCTTGGCCGCATCAAGCTGGTCAATCCGCCGGAAGAAAATCTGGTGCGCGGCGGCGATGGCCTGTTCCGCCTGCGCGACGGCCAGCCAGCGCCCGCCGACGAAAACGTCAATTTGACGCCGGGAACGCTCGAAGGCAGCAACGTTAACGTGACCGACGCGATGGTCAATCTCATCAGCCTCGCGCGCCAGTTTGAAATGCAGATGCAAATGATGCAAAAAGCCGACGCCAACGCCCAGCGCGCCGACCAGTTACTCTCGATCGCTGGCTGACAGGACTAAAAATCATGATTCGCTCCCTCTGGATTGCCCGTACCGGACTCGACGCCCAGCAGACCCAGCTCGACGTCATCGCCAACAACCTCGCCAACCTGAGCACCAACGGCTTCAAGCGTTCGCGCGCGGTGTTTGAAGACTTGATCTACCAGACCCTGCGCCAGCCCGGCGCGCAATCGTCGCAGCAGACCCAGGTGCCGACCGGCCTGCAACTCGGCACCGGGGCGCGGCCAGTCGCCACCGCCCGCCTGTTTACCCAGGGCAATCTGCAAAAAACCGACAATCCGCTCGATGTCGCCATCCAGGGCAATGGTTTTTTCCAGATCCTGCTCCCCGACGGCACTACCGGCTATACCCGCGATGGCTCCTTCCAGAAGGATAACCAGGGGCAGATCGTCACCGCTGACGGTTACCCGCTGCAACCCAATATCACCATCCCGGATAACGCCCTCAGTGTTTCGGTCGCTCTCGACGGCACGGTGAGCATCACCCAGGCGGGCGTCGTCGGCAGCACCCAGATCGGCAGTATCCAACTGGCGACCTTCATCAACCCGACCGGCCTGCTTGGCATCGGCCAGAACCTCTTTCTCGAAACCGCGGCGAGCGGCGCGCCAGCGACCAATACGCCGGGCACCAACGGCGCGGGTCAGGTCAACCAGTTTTTTGTCGAGACTTCCAATGTGAACGTTGCCGAAGAACTGGTGACGATGATCGAAACCCAGCGCGCCTATGAACTCAACTCCAAGGTGATCTCGACCTCGGACGCCATGCTTGGCCGCCTGACGCAACTGTGAGGTGAGGTCATGAAACGCCTCTTGCTTCTCGCCCTGATCGCCGCCGCTGGCTGCACCACGGTGCCGCCGACCAATGTGCACCAGCCGATGACGGCAAGGCCGTCGCTGCGCAGCGAGACGGCAGTCGCCAATGGTTCGATCTGGCAGCCCGGCGCCAGCCGCCCCCTGTTCGAGGATCGCCGGGCGCGTTACGTTGGTGACACGATCACCGTGCGCATTACCGAAAACACCAATGCGACGAAAAATTCTTCGACCAAGGTCGACAAGAACGGCAATGTCACCGCTGCGGTCAACGCCTACACCGGCCTGCCCGGCAAGGGGCTGGCGGGGCTGAACCTCGACGCGGGCAGCAGCAACACCTTCAGCGGCAGCGGTCAGGCCGCCAACAACAATGTCTTCACCGGCAACATCACCGTCACCGTCATTGACACGCTGCCCAACGGCAACCTGCTGGTCTCCGGCGAAAAACAGGTAGCCATCGGCCAGGAGCAGGAATACGTCCGCATTTCCGGCGTCATCAATCCGAGTTTCATTGATGCCCAGAATACGGTTCCGTCATCGTCGGTGGCGGACGCCCGGATCGAATACAAATCCTCCGGCCAGAGCAGCGAAGCTCAGGTCATGGGCTGGCTGGCACGGTTCTTCCTTAATGTTCTGCCATTCTAGGCAAGATCAGGGAGGCGCGGCATGAACGGGAAAAACGGCAAATGGCTCCGGCGGGCGGCAATCTTCGCCGCTTTGTCGCTGCCGCTCTTTGGCCAACTGGCGCTGGCCGAGCGGGTCAAGGATGTGGCGGCGGTGCAGGGCGTGCGCAACAACCAGCTCATCGGTTACGGGCTGGTGGTCGGTCTCGACAATACCGGCGACCAGACGACACAGACGCCCTTCACGACGCAATCGCTCGGTAACATGCTGTCGCAGATGGGCATCAATCTCTCTGCCGATCAGGCGCAGAAGCTGCAATTGAAAAATGTCGCCGCCGTGATGCTGACTGCGGCGCTGCCGCCTTTTTCCCGGCCCGGTCAGGAAATCGACGTGACCGTCTCGTCGCTGGGCAACGCCAAGAGCCTGCGCGGCGGCACGCTGTTGATGACGCCGTTGAAGGGGGCCGATGGTCAGGTTTATGCGGTGGCCCAGGGTAATGTGCTGGTCGGTGGCGTCGGCGCCAGTTCCGGCAATTCGCGGGTGACGGTCAATCATCTGGCGGCCGGGCGCATTCCCGGCGGCGCGACGGTCGAGCGGGCGGTGCCGACGCCGGTAGGCCAGGGCGGCTATGTCTATTACGAACTGGCGGAAAGCGATTTCGGCAATGCGCAGGCCGTCGTCGACACGATCAACAAGGCGATGGGCGCGGGTACTGCGCAGGCGCTCGATGGCCGCCGCATCGCCGTCCGCGCGCCGGATGAGCCAAGCGCCAGGGTGGCTTTTCTCGGTCGCGTCGATAATCTCGATGTGCCGCGTCAGGCGGCGGTCGCCAAAGTCGTCATCAATCCGCGCACCGGCTCGGTGGTGATGAACCAGCGCGTCACCATCGAAGCCTGCGCCGTCGCCCACGGCAATCTTTCGGTCACGGTCGAGGGGGCGCAGCCGCGTCTGGCGCAACCGGCCAATATTCAGGTCAAGCAGGAGGGCGAAGGCGACAGTCTGATCAACGTCAAGGCCGGGGCCAATCTCGCCGATGTGGTCAAGGCGCTCAATGCGCTCGGGGCCAACCCGCTCGATCTGCTGGCGATTCTCCAGGCGATGAAATCGGCGGGCGCCTTGCGGGCCGAGCTTGAAGTGATCTGAGGCCGAGCATGGCGATCAAGATTCAGGACACCCCGAACCGGGCGGCTTTCGATCCGCAATCGGCCCAGGATTTGCGCGGCCAGTTTGCCAAAAATCCGCAGGAAGGCTTGCAGGCGGCGTCCCGGCAGTTTGAGCAGATGTTCGTGCAGATGGTCATGAAAAGTATGCGCGACACGGTGCCGCAGGATGGCCTGCTCGACAGCGACGCCAGCCGCCTCTATACCTCGCTGCTCGATCAGCAGATGGCGCAAAGTGTTGCCGCCAGCGGCAAGCTTGGCTTTGCCAAATTGATCGAGCAGCAGCTTGGAAAAAATCTGCCCAGCGGCGAGCAATTAGCCAAACCCGGCGAGGCGGCGGCAAAGGCTGCCGCTCAGGGTCTGCCGCTTGCCGCTTCTGACGAGCGGCATTTGCGTTATGCGCCGGTGCTTTCTGCGCTGCCGACCTCGGCGGATTATGCGGCGGCGGCGAAAACTGCCGCGCCTGGTGGCGATAATGGCGATGTCCCGGCGACGGCCCGCGATTTCACCAACCGGGTCTGGCCCCATGCCGTCGAAGCCTCGCGCTCGACCGGCATTCCGCCGCAATTTCTGATC
>JAITWU010000094.1 GCA_031285115.1 Azonexus sp.
CCTCCCCATTCGCAGAATGGGGAGGGGGACCGCCCGCGTAGCGGGTGGTGGAGGGGTAAGCGGCAGAAGTTAACGTGATTGCCCCTCCACCACCCGCTACGCGGGCGGTCCCCCTCCCCATTCTGCGAATGGGGAGGATCTTCAAACCTTGGGCTTTGGCAACTGAAGCGTCCATCATCCAGGTGTCTGGTTATTTATTGTTGCGGCTATAACCCGCTGAGACGCAACAGGTTTTGATCTTTCCGCCCTGGGGTGTTGTTTGTCCCCGGCCAATCTGCCGTTAATGCCGTTAAACTTGCGCCTCCCCAATTGACTGATCCTTGCCGGATTCCCCCGATGCTCGAAGCTGACAACCTGGAATGTGTGCGTGGCGAGCGCCGTTTGTTTGCCGGTGTCGGCTTTCGGCTGGCGGCGGGGGAGTTGCTGTTTTTGCAAGGTAAAAACGGCGCGGGCAAGACCAGTTTGTTGCGCATGTTGCTCGGCCTCCTGCCGCCGGAGAGTGGCGAAATCCGCTGGCGCGGCGAGCCGATTCGCGCTTTGGCCGATGAGTATCGCGCCGCCCTCTGCTATCTCGGCCACCTGAACGCCATCAAGGAAGAATTGACGCCCTTGGAAAATCTGCTTGCCGCCGCCCGTCTGGCTGATGCGGCGTTGAGCGAGGACGAGGCGCTCGATGCACTCGAACAGGTGGGGCTTGCCGGGCGCGAGGATCTGGCCTGCAAATACCTCTCGCAGGGGCAAAAGCGGCGCGTGGCGCTGGCGCGGCTGGTCAAGGAGAAGCGGCCCCTGTGGATTCTCGACGAGCCGTTTGTCGCGCTCGATGTGGCTGCCGTCGATTGGCTGGCCAAGCTCATTTCGGGCCATCTGCAAGGCGGTGGCCTCACGGTGATGACGACGCATCAGGCGGTCAGCATTCCGGCGGGCGCGGTGCGCGAATTGCGCTTGGGTTAGACGGCATGTTCAAGATCATTCTGGCGGTGATTGGCCGCGATTTGAAACTGGCGATGCGGCGGCAAACCGATATTGTTTCGGCGCTGTTTTTCTTCATCATCGTCGTCAGCCTGTTTCCGCTCGGCGTCGGCCCGGAGCCGGATCTGTTGCGCAAGCTCGCGCCCGGCGTGTTGTGGGTGGCGGCGCTGCTGGCGACCATGCTCTCGCTGCCGCGCCTCTTTGCCGATGATTTCCGCGACGGTACGCTGGAGCAACTGGCGCTCGCGCCACATCCGCTCGGCCTCGTCGTCACCGGCAAAGTGATCGCTCACTGGCTGGTTTCCGGGCTGCCGCTGGCCTTGATTGCGCCGGTGCTGGGCATTCAGTTTGATCTTTCCACTGACGCGCTGCTGGTTCTGACGCTCGCCATTCTCGTCGGCACCCCGGCGCTTTCCGGCATTGGCGCGATCGGCGCGGCCTTGACCCTGGGTTTGCGCGGCGGCGGCGTGCTGCTGTCATTGCTGGTGCTGCCCTTGTACATACCGGTGTTAATATTTGGCGCTGGCGCGGTTGATGCTACAGTATCCGGTTTGGGTAGCGAGGGTCATCTTTCGCTCCTCGTCGCCCTAACCTTCGCCGCTCTTGGCTTTGCCCCCTGGGCTTCAGCCGCTGCCTTGAAAATCGCCCTCGAATGACAGATCGCTTCAATCTCTACCGCTTTGCTTCGCCCGCCACTTTTTATCCGCTGGCCGGCAAAATGATTCCCTGGTTCGCCGCCGCCGCCGTGATTTTCGGGCTGGCTGGCCTGTGGCTCGGCATGTTGGTCGCGCCCACCGATTTTCAGCAGGGCGAGGGCTACCGGATTATTTTTATCCACGTTCCCGCCTCCTGGATGTCGATGTTCATTTATCTGGTCATGGCCTTTTGGGCGGCCATTGGGCTGGCTTTCAACACGCGCCTGTCGGGCATGATGACGCAGGCGCTGGCGCCGACCGGGGCGTTGATGGCTTTTCTCTCGCTGTGGACCGGCGCTTTCTGGGGCAAGCCGATGTGGGGGGCGTGGTGGGTGTGGGATGCGCGGCTGACCTCGGAACTGATTCTGCTCTTTCTCTATATCGGCTTTCTTGCGCTGACCGCCGCCATTGACGACGCCCGCCGCGCCGACAAGGCCGGGGCGCTGCTGCTGCTGGTCGGCGTCGTCAATGTGCCGATCATCTATTTTTCGGTGAAGTGGTGGAACACGCTGCACCAGGGTTCGAGCGTCAATTTCACCAAATCGTCGATGGCCGAGACGATGCTCTGGGGCATGTTGCTGATGGCGCTGTGTTTCTGGATGTACGCCATTGCCGTGGCGCTCGCCCGCGCGCGCGTCATCATGCTCGAACGCGAGCGGCATACCGATTGGGCGCGGGCCGAATTGAGCGGAAAAGAGGCATGATCTACTGGAACAGTTTTGCCGATTTCGTCCACATGGGCGGTTACGGCCTTTATGTTTGGGGTTCCTTTGGCGTCACGGCGCTGGTTCTGGTGGTTGAACCGATCCTCGTCGCCCGCCGCCGCAAGAACACCATCGCCTTGTTAAAACGCCAACTGCGCGCCGAGACGCGGACGGCGGAACGGAGTCCCAACGCATGAAATCCCGCCACAAAACCCTGGCCCTGATTGCTGGCGCCCTGGTCATCATCGGCATCATCGCCGCGCTGGTGCTCAATGCGCTCAACAGCAACATCGCCCTGTACATTTCGCCAACCGATGTCGCCAGCGGCAAAGCACCGGTCGACAAGCTGTTCCGCATCGGCGGCATGGTCAAGGAAGGCAGCCTCGACCGCCAGGCCGACGGCGTGACGCTGGCTTTCGTCGTCACCGATACCGAAAAGGACATCACCGTCCATTACAAGGGCATCCTTCCCGATTTGTTCAAGGAAGGCAAAGGCGTCGTCGCCCAGGGGCGGCTGACGGCGGATGGCACTTTCAGCGCGACCGAAGTGCTGGCCAAACATGATGAGAACTATATGCCGCCGGAAGCTGCCAAAGCGGTGCACGACGCCCAGAAGCGAGCCGCCGGTGAAGCGGCCACCACCCCAACCCCCACCCCGACGAGCAAACCATGATTCCTGAACTTGGTCACTTCGCCCTCATCCTTGCCGCGCTGGTCGCGCTGGTGTTGGGCACTCTGCCGCTGATCGGCGCGCATCAGCGGCGTCCGGCCTGGATTGCGCTGGCCCGCCCGGCGACGGGCGCGATGGCGCTGCTGGTGGCTTTTTCCTTCGGCTGTCTGACGCAGGCGTTTGTCGTCAATGATTTTTCCGTCGTTTATGTCGCCCAGCATTCCAACTCGCTGTTGCCAACGGTTTATCGCGTCGCCGCCGTCTGGGGCGGGCACGAAGGCTCGCTCTTGTTGTGGATGCTGATGCTGGCTTTCTGGGCCGCCGCCGTCGCGCTCTTGTCGCGCCAGTTGCCGGATACGCTGACGGCCCGCGTGCTCGGCACGCTCGGTCTGGTCGCCTTCGGCTTTCTGCTCTTCATCCTGCTCACCTCCAACCCCTTCGAGCGTCTGCTGCCGGGCGCGGCGGAAGGGCGCGATTTGAACCCGATGTTGCAAGACCCCGGTCTCGTCATCCATCCGCCGCTCCTCTACATGGGCTATGTCGGTTTTTCGGTGGCCTTTGCCTTCGCCATCGCCGCGCTGCTGGCCGGTCAGCTCGATACGGCCTGGGCGCGCTGGTCGAGACCGTGGACCAATGCCGCCTGGGTGTTTCTCACGCTCGGCTTCGCTATGGGGTCGTGGTGGGCCTATTACGAACTCGGCTGGGGCGGCTGGTGGTTCTGGGACCCGGTCGAAAACGCTTCCTTCATGCCCTGGCTGGTCGGCACGGCGCTCATTCACTCGCTGGCGGTGACGGAAAAACGCGGGAGCTTCAAAAACTGGACGGTGTTGCTGGCGATTTCGGCTTTTTCGCTCTCCTTGCTTGGCACCTTCCTCGTTCGTTCGGGCGTGTTGACCTCCGTCCATGCCTTTGCCACTGACCCGACGCGCGGCATTTTCATTCTCGCCTTTCTCGTCATCGTCATTGGCGCGTCGCTCGCGCTGTTTGCCTGGCGCGCGCCGAAAGTCGGGCTGGGCGGGCGCTTCGGCCTCGTTTCGCGCGAGTCGATGTTGCTCACCAACAACGTGCTGCTGGTCGTCGCCAGCGCCACGGTGCTGCTCGGCACGCTCTATCCGCTGCTGGCGGACGCGCTCGGCATTGGCAAAATTTCGGTCGGCCCGCCGTATTTCAACGCGGTGTTCGTGCCGGTCATGTGTCCGGTGCTGTTCCTGCTCGGCATCGGCCCCTTCGCCCGCTGGAAGGAGGCGTCGCTGCCCGATATTCTGCGCACCGTGCGCTGGGCGTTCGTGGTTGGCGTTATCGTCGCCATCGCCGTGCCGCTGCTTTATGGCGGCTGGCATCCGCTCACTGCGCTTGGCCTCCTGCTGGCGGCCTGGGTGGCGGTGACCGCGATCATCAATTTCGTCCAGCGCGCGCGCCAGACGAGCGGCGGCGGCGGATTTTTCGCGGCAGCGCTCAGGCAGCCGCGCAGCTTCGTCGGCATGACGCTGGCGCATTTCGGCGTCGCCGTGTTTGTCGTCGGCGTGACGATGGTCGGCAGTTTCGAGGAAGAAAAGAACGTCAAGATGGAAATCGGCGACGCAGTCGACGTGGCCGGTTACAGCTTCAAATTCACCGGCATCCAGCGCGTCGAGGGACCGAATTACATGGCCGCCCAGGGGACGTTTGAGTTGAGCCGGGACGGCAAGCTGCTGCGCGAAATGAAGCCGGAAAAGCGCAATTACGTTTCTTCCGCCATGCCGATGACCGAAGCGGCGATTGACGCGGGTTTTGTGCGCGACGCTTACGTTTCGCTCGGCGAGCCGATCGACCGCGAGCGACCGGGCGGCGCCTGGGCCGTGCGCGTTTATTACAAACCGTTTGTCGACTGGATCTGGGGCGGCTGCATCATCATGGCCATCGGCGGCCTGTTCGCCATGCTCGACCGCCGTTACCGCATCAAGGCGCGTAACACCGCGCCAAACTCCGCCCATCTGCCCGCCGGAGGCCAACCTGCATGAACCGCTATTTCTGGATACTCGGCGCTTTTGCGGCGCTCGCCGTGCTGCTGGCCGTCGGTCTCAGGCTGAACCCGCGCGACATTCCCTCGCCGCTGGTCGGCAAACCCGCGCCCGCCTTTCGCCTCGCCGTGTTGAACGCGCCGGATAAAACCTTCAGCCCGGAAGACATGCGCGGCAAGGTGTGGCTGCTCAATGTCTGGTCGACGTGGTGTGTTTCCTGCCGCGAGGAACACCCGGTGCTGGTGCAGATGGCGGGCAAAATCGACGCGCCGCTGATCGGCCTCAATTACAAGGATGTGCGCGGCGATGGCGAACTGGACATCAGCAAAATCCCCGCCGACACGGAACGGCGCATGGCCGAGCAGCGCGCCACCGAGTGGCTCGACGACCGCGGCGACCCCTACAAGCTGACGGCGATGGATATTGATGGCCGCGTCGGCATCGACTACGGCGTCTATGGCGTGCCGGAAACCTACATCATCGACAAGCAGGGCGTCATCCGCATGAAGCACACCGGGCCGATCAGCCCCGAATCGCTGCAAAAGAAAATCCTGCCCATGCTTGCGGAGTTGAACAAATGAGCGCCCGCGCCCTGATTTTTGCGCTCTGCCTCGCCGCTGCGGGCATCCAGACCGGCGCTCAGGCGTCCTCGGCCACCGAAGCGGCGCTGGCCGCCGACCCGGTCGCCGAAAAGCGCCTGCAAGCCCTCTCCAAAGAACTGCGCTGCCTCGTCTGCCAGAACGAAACCATCGCCGACTCCAACGCCGAACTCGCGGGCGACCTGCGCCGCGAAATCCGCAGCATGATTCACGAAGGCCGCTCGGACACCGAAATCGTCGACTTCATGGTTGCCCGCTATGGCGATTTCGTCCTCTACCGGCCACAGGTCAAAGGCGCGACCCTGCTCCTCTGGGGCGGTCCGGGGGTGTTGCTGCTGCTTGGCGTCAGCGCCCTGTTCATTTACCTGCGCCGCCGCGCCAGCCGCGTCGCCGACAAAGGGCCGCTGTCGCCGGAAGAAGCCAGCCGCCTCGAAGCCTTGCTCAAGGAAACCGATCATCCATGATGCCTTTTGTTCTCTCCGCGACCTTGATCGTCGCCGTTATCTGCGCCTGCCTGTTTTTCCCGCTGTGGTTCGCCAAACGCCCGGCGGCGGCAAAGGTTGAAGCCAACGACCAGCAAAGCGCCAATCTCGCCTTTTTTCACGACCAGTTGGCCGACCTCGAACGCGAACATCAGGAAGGCGCATTGTCCGCCGCCGACTTTGAACAGGCGCGGCAGGAACTGCAACGGCGGCTCCTCGAAGAAGCCACTCCGGCAACCGCCCCGGCGGTCGCCCAAAGCGCCGGCCCCAGCAAAATCACGGCCATTGCGCTGGTCATCCTGCTGCCGCTCGGCGCGGCGCTGGGTTACAAACTGCTCGGCCAGCCCGCAGCGCTCGACCCGGCCAAAACGGCGGCGGCATCCGCGCAAGCGGGCGGGGATGGCGAGCGCGGCATGGATCAAAACACCAAGGCGCAGATTGCGGCGATGGTCGAGCGTCTGGCGGCGCGGCTGGAAAAAGAGCCGGACAACCTCCAGGGCTGGCTCATGCTGGCCAAGTCCTATGAGGTGATTGGCCGTAAGGAAGACGCCGCCAGGGCGCTCGCCAATGCCGACAAACTGGTCGGCAAACTGGCGGACACGGTGCAGAAAAACCCGGACGATCTCCAGAACGGCCTGCTCCTTGCCGCGACCTATCAGGCGCTGGGGCAGAAGGACAACGCCGATAAAATCTACGCCGCCATCGAAAAACGCCTGACCGACGCCGCACAGAAAAAACCGGATGAGATCAACGGTTGGCTGGCGCTGATCAACTCCTACAAGGGCATTGGCCGCTACAACGCGGCCCGCAAAGTCTACGCCAGGATCGAGCCGCAGCTTGGCGACAATCAGGATTTGCTCCTCGACTACGCCGAAACCGTAGCGATGGCCAACGACCAGATGCTCACCGGCAAACCGCTGGAACTCGTCGAGCGCGTCCTCAAAATCAACCCGAAAAACCCCGACGCGCTGGTTCTTGCCGGTTACGGGGCGCTCGAAGCCAACGATACGCCCAAAGCCATCAGCCTCTGGCAAACCGCGCTGCCGCTCATGCAGCCGGGCAGCGACCAGGAAAAGAACCTGCGCCTCCACCTCGACCAGTTGGGCGCGGGGTCCGCCACCGCCACCGCCGCCGCGCCGGAGCAATCGGCCCAGGCGCAAGCAGCGCCGCCACCCGGCCATCCTGCCACCGGAGCCGAGGCGGGCGCCGGGCCGCAGGGATTGAGTCCGGAAGAGCAGAAACAGGTCGACGAGCGCGTCGCCCGCCTTGCCGCGCGGCTCAAAGACAACCCGGATGACACGCAAGGCTGGTTGAAGCTCGCCAATTCCTACAAAGTGCTTGGCCGTTACGACGAGGCCGTCAAAGCCTATGCTGGCATCGAGAACAAAATTGGCGACAATCCCGACCTCCTCATCAGCTATGCCGAGGCCATCGCGCTCGCCAATGGCCGGAGCATGGCGGGCAAACCGACGCAACTCGTCGAGCGCGCCCTGAAAATCAATCCAAAGAATCTCGACGGTCTGCTCCTCGCCGGTTCCGCCGCCATGGAAGCCAAGGACAACAAAAAAGCCATCGCCTACTGGGACGCGGCTTTGCCGCTGGTCGAGCCGGGCAGCGAGCTGGAAAAAAATCTGCGCATGAACCTTGAGCAGTTGAAAAAAGCCAACTGAAACGCCAATCGAGAAACCGGCCAGCCATGAACCGCAAAATAACCGTCCTCGCTCTCGCCCTGCTGCTGCCGCTCGACGCGGCCTTGGCCTTCAAAGGCTTTGGCGCGCCGGACGCCAGCGATCCGTCAAGAACGAGCGCCGCCCATTCCGGCATGGATATGAATCATGCCGGAATGAAGTCTGACCCCAAAGACAACCGGCCAATCGGCGAAAAAATGATCGAGCGCCTCAAAGAGCGTCTGGCGAAAGAACCTGACAACCTCCCGGCCTGGGTCATGCTCGCCAATATCTACAAATCGCTCGACCGCAACAGCGAGGCGGCAGAAGCCTCGGCCACCGCCAACCAGCGCATGGCGGCAATGGCCGAACGCTTGGAGAAAAACCCGGAAATCCCCGATACGCTGACCCTGGTCGATGCCTGCACCATGCTCGGGCGTTACGACGATGCAGTCAAAGCCTATGCCCGCATCGAAAACCAGATTGGCGACGATCCCGATCTCCTGGTCGACTACGCCCAAACCCTGGCCCGCGCCAACCATCAGATCATGGCCGGAAAGCCGCTCGAACTGGTCGACCGCGTCCTCAAGAGCAAGCCGCAGCATCTCGAAGCCCTGCTCTTTGCCGCTGCCGCCGCGCTGGAAGCCAAAGACCAGGACAAAGCCCGCGCCTACTGGGAAACCGCGCTGCCGCTGGTCGAGCCAAACAGCGAGCTGGAACAGGATCTGCGCAATAAAATCAAGCAGTTAGAAAAAGGCAAAGGCAAAGGTAAATAAACATGGTCGACGCCGCCCGCCGCAACTTTCTGCGCGGCCGGCCACGGCCCAAAGCCGAACTGCGCCCGCCCTGGGCTGGTGTCGAAGCCGCCTTCATCGACCGCTGCACCGCCTGCCGCGACTGCCAGCCCGCCTGTCCGCAAGGCATCATCGTCCGTGGCGACGGCGGCTATCCGGCCATCGACTTCTGGCGCGGCGAATGCACTTTCTGCGCCGCCTGCGTCGCCGTCTGCCCGCCGCAGGCGCTATTGCGCCGCGAAAACGAGCCGCCGTGGCCGTATCAGGCGCGCATCGGCCCGGCCTGCCTGCCAGCGCAAGGCGTCGAATGCCGCGTCTGCGGCGATTATTGCGCCACGCGGGCGATTCGTTTTCAACCTCGCATCGGCGGCAGCCCGCTGCCGGAAATCGACGCCAGCCGCTGCACCGGCTGCGGCGGCTGCGTCGCCCCCTGTCCCAGCGCGGCCATCCGGATTACTTGATACTGTCATCAGCGCCCGCTCCCGCCTTGTGCTTTAATTCGATGTTCAAGCCCTGTTTACCGGAGACCGTCCATGACGACAGAAAAATTCCGCCTTGTCACCCGCAGTGATTTCGATGGCCTGGTTTGCGCCGTCCTGCTCAATGAACTGAACCTCATCGACGACATCAAGTTCGTGCACCCGAAGGATATGCAGGACGGCAAGGTCGACATCAGCAAGCGCGACATCACCACCAACCTGCCCTATGTCCCCGGCGTCCATCTCGCCTTCGACCACCACCTCTCGGAGACGTTGCGCAATACCGGCGGCCAGGCCAACCACATCATCGACGCCGAAGCGCCCTCGGCGGCGCGTGTCGTCTATGACCACTACGGCGGCAAAGCGACCTTCCCGCGGATTTCAGACGCCATGATGCAAGCCGTGGACAAAAGCGATTCAGCCCAGTTCACCAGTGATGAAATTCTCAATCCCAAGGGCTGGGTGCTGCTCAATTTCCTCATGGATGCGCGCACCGGCCTTGGCCGCTTCCGCGATTTCCGCATCAGCAACTACGCGCTGATGATGGATCTCATCAAATACTGCCGCGACCACAATATCGACCAGATCCTCGCCCTGCCTGATGTCCGGGAGCGGGTCGAGCTGTATTTCGCCCAGGCCGACAGGGCGCGCGAGCAGATTCTGCGCTGCGCCAGCGTGCGCCAGAATCTGGTCGTCCTCGACCTGCGCGGCGAAGAAACCATCTGGGCCACCAACCGCTTCACCATCTACGCGCTCTTCCCGCAGACCAATATCTCGATTCACGTCATGTGGGGCGTACAAAAACAGAACACCGTGTTCGCCACCGGCAAATCCATTCTCGACCGCAGCAGCCGCACCAATGTCGGCGAACTGATGCTGGCTTACGGCGGCGGCGGCCATCTCGCCGCTGGCACCTGCCAGGTCGCCAATGAACAGGCGGCGGCTACTTTGCAGGCGCTGATCACGCGGATCAACGCCGATGGCTGAACATGCTCAACCGGGCCACCCGGCCCGGCGGCCGGAAGCCAGCGGCGCGTTGCCGATGCCCTGGCTGACGCTACCCGAACCGCGCAAGAACATCAGCGCCGCTTTCGTCGATCTCGCCAGCGCCAAAAGCTGGCTGGCCCGCCAGCCACACGACAACCCGCAGCAGGCGCTGGCGGCGCTGGCCCTGCAAGTCGAAGCCATTGACGGCGGCGCGCTCGATCCCCTCCCGGCGCTCGAATTGCTGGGTTTTTTGCGCAAGGCGGCGGTGCCGTTGCTGGCGCACATCGAGCCAGGCTTCACGCGCCAGGCCCTGCCGCTGGCGGCCGAGGAATACCGCGCTTTTGAACTGGTCACCCGCTTCTGGCAGCGTCTTGGCGTTGCCTATCTGCGTCGCGCCGAGCAGGCCGGCGAGAACCGCAATCTGGCCCTCAACCGCGCGGCCGGGGCCTTGCGCCTGACCGCCTACAGCCATTTTCTCGCCGCCTATCAATGTCCGCCGACGCTCGATCACCTGCTGTTCGGCGTGCTCGCCCTGGCGGCGCGCTACGGTTTGTTGGGCAAGCCATTGCCGGATGCGGATTTCTCCCGTTTCGGCGATTTCACCGTCACCGGCCAATTGGCCTGGATCTTCCTGTTGCGCCAGATCGACCCCTACCGGCTGACGGTTGGCGAACTCACCGTAACCAACCGGGCGCTTGGCCGCTGGCGTGAACTGGCTGAATTCCACGACGCCGCCAATAGCGACCCGGCAGCCATCGACCTCGATCTCAATACCCTGTTCGACCGCCCCTTGCCCGCTGATGCGCCACGCTGGCTCAACGTCAACGCCGTCGATCTCAAACTCGGCAAGCGAATCGAAGCACTGGCGGCAGGCAGTACGCCAGATCAGTTGAAACTTGGCCGCGAACTCACCGCGCCCGCCTGCCGCAGCCTGCTGGAGGAAATCCGCCTCAGCCTAAACGCCCCGGAACGCGAACAGACGGACGACATCGGCCAGATCGACCTCAGCTTTGGCGGCGAAGACGCCTACGCCGTGCTGCGTGGCGAGCATCTCAATGCCGCTGGCGACATCCACCTCCGCAGCGCCGCCCTCGCCCACCAGCGCATGACGCTATTTGGTTTCGATCACGCCGAGCAGGCGGAAACCGCCATCCGCAGCGTTACCGTGGCCAGTGAAGCCTGGCGACAACAGGACGGCATGGCGCGGCGTCTGTCGACCGGCCAGGGCAAGCGACATCAGGGGCCTTGTCTGGTTGCCGCCCGCATCGACGGTCAGCCGCGCCTTGGCGTGCTGTTCGGCTTGCAGATGACGAGCGGCGACGCGCTTGCTGGCGGCCTGTACTGGTATGAGGGCGAGATCGAGGCTGGCTGGCTCAGGCGCGCCGAATCGCTCGCCTTTAGCGAAGCGCGCGCGCCAGCTTTCCTGATTCGTGAAGAGGCTCAACTGTCGCTGCTGCTGCCAGCCTCGGCTGGCGTCCGGCTCGGCATCGAACTGACCCTTGGCGGCGTCTCGTCGGAGCGTCTGCGGCCGGACGAGATTCTCGAACGCGGTGCCGATTTCGTCCGTTACGCCTGTCAGCCCACATAGCAGCGCCGGTTTCAGGCCGCGCCCGGCGTCAGCGCCGCCAGCCGCTCGCGCAACTGGCGCAGTTCCTCACGCCGCCGGGTGGCGTCGCGGGCAATGGCGACCGAGCCGATGGCCCGCCCCGCGCCATCGCTCACGAGCGCGAAACTCATTTCGACGTAAATGCTCCGCCCGTCAGCCGTCAGCGCCCTGGTCACGGTCGCCTCGCCGTTGAGCCGCAGAACGCCCGTTTTCATCGCCCGCTCGAACCCTGCCCAGTGGGGCAGGCGCAAGTTTTCCGGAATGATCAGATCGAGGCTCTGCCCCAGCGCCGCCTGCGGCGCAAAGCCAAAGAGCGCGGCGGCAGCGGTATTCCAGCGGACAATCCGGCCTTGCCGGTCGCAATAAATCAGCGCGTCGGCCATCTGTTCAAGACAGAGGCGATCGAGGTCAGGCGCGGGCGGAATGTCGTTGCTCATGTTCATCTCCGTTCAGTCAATCGTCCGGGCGAGGCGGCGTCGGCGTTAAGATGTTACCCGTCGCGCCCCCGGGCCGCATCAACCTTTCAACCCGGCCCGCCCGCTGGCGACGCCGTCATTTTTTGGAGCAACCCATGACCGCACTCGTGCTCAACGAAACCATCAACAAAGTTGGCCTCATCCGCATCAACCGGCCAGAAGCGATGAACGCCCTCAACGCCGACGTGATGGCTGGCATCAGCGCCGCCATCGACGCTTTTGAAGCCGACGAAAACATCGGCTGCATCGTCATCACCGGCAGCGACAAGGTCTTTGCCGCTGGCGCCGACATCGGCGCCATGAAAGATTACGACTACATGCACGCCTACAAAACCGACTACATCACCCGTGGCTGGGAACGCATCAAGACCGCCCGCAAGCCGGTCATTGCCGCCGTCGCCGGTTACGCGCTGGGCGGCGGCTGCGAAGTGGCGATGATGTGCGACATGATTTTTGCCGCCGACAACGCCAAATTCGGCCAGCCCGAAATCCGCCTCGGCACCATGCCCGGCCTCGGCGGCTCACAGCGTCTGCCGCGCGCCGTCAGCAAGGCCAAGGCGATGGATATGTGCCTCACCGCCCGCATGATGGACGCCGCCGAAGCCGAAAAAGCCGGTCTCGTCGCCCGCGTCTACCCGGTCGATCAGTTGCTCGACGAAACCCTCAAAGCCGCCGCCACCATCGCCAGTTTCTCGCTGCCGGTGGTGATGATGGTCAAGGAATCGGTCAACCGCGCCTGGGAATCCTCGCTCAACGAGAGTCTCCTGTTCGAGCGCCGCCTCTTTCATTCGACCTTCGCCCTCGAAGATCAAAAAGAAGGCATGGCGGCGTTTGTCGAAAAACGCAAAGCGGTTTTCAAGAATCGCTGAGAGACTGCCTCAAAACTGCGCCTCAAAACCGCCAGCCGAACCGCTTGAGCAATTGCCCGGTGGCGCAGAGTGGCAGACCCATGACGCCGGTGTAGCTGCCGGCGAGGTGTTCGACGAACAGCCCGGCGCGGCCCTGGATGCCGTAAGCGCCCGCTTTGTCGAGCGGCTCGCCGGTCATCACGTAATGGCGGATTTCGTCTTCGTCGAGGGGGCGAAAGCGCACTTCGCTGGTCGATAGCATGTATTCGGCGCGCCCTTCGTGCATGACGGCGACGCCGGTGAGGACGCGATGGCTTTG